>NZ_JAVRCB010000024.1:0-128705 GCF_034530955.1 Nostoc sp. DedQUE05
ACAGAAGTTGGACTTTAATATACATAATCATGATTCTGTCAATGCGTAAGTCCTAATTTCATAAATTCAAAATTATTTTGGAAAGTTCTGCTGTGCGACAAAGATGCGATCGCAATTAAGCTAATGAGCATTTCAGTGGTATAAAACTAGGGCTGTACTGCTTTGCAGAACCCGTAGAGTAGCCCTTACTACCAGGGAATCAGTCTGGAAAAATGAATGACGATTAACTTACTTACTAAAAAACACATTCTTCTAGCTGTTGACCGTGCTGGCTGGCATATTAGCCATAATTTAAAAATTCCTGAAGGGTTACATTTAACATTTTTGCCCTCTCATTCACCTGAATTACAACCTGCTGAAAGATTGTGGACTTTGGTTGACGAACCAATTGTCAATCAATCGTTTGGCACCCTAAATGATTTGGAAGAAGTTTTATTTCATCGCTGTCAATATTTACTTTAACAGCAAGATATGATTCAAGGGTTAACGGGTTTTCACTGGTGGATTAAAATCGGAGCTTAATCGTAAGTGATTTACCGAACATGATATAACTGATCTAAAGTTGTGCAATGTTCCCAGGACAATTCGTACTGTTGGATAATGGCTGCAACTTCGTTTTATGTGGTTTGGGCTGTTTCGGCTTTCTTACCCTTTAGTTGGGAGTTCTAAAAAGTATGAGTGAGGGCTAATCCATAACCCATTTCAATACTTTAGGGTCTTTGTTGTAGCGATAGATCAAGCCGTCATTAGTAGTGATAAACTCTCCTTTGCTTGCCTTACTTCTAATAGTGCTAAGGGAATAGGATGTTAGTGCATTCATTTCCTTATGGGAAAGCCCTTCGCCTGTACTGTTCTCTAATTTGGTTTGGAATTTATCTTTAAAAAAACTATCTATTTTGAGTGGAGTATTTCCGGTAGTTTTAGTAGTGCTTGTATTTTGATTTCGATAATCTTGCACGGTCACAAGTTGCCAACTAGAATCTTGTGAAAGTTCTAAAACCCATTGATGATAATCAAATAGACTTTCCCTATGCCCAACACTAATAAACGTTGTTTTCGTCTCTTGTAACTGTTGATATAGACTTCCTTCATTTTTCAAATCCAAAGCACTAGTTGCTTCATCTAATATAGTAAAGCTGGGACGAGTAACTAGCAGTCGTGCAAAGGCAAGGCGTTGTTGTTCCCCCACTGATAATATATTCTCCCAAGGAACTTCTGTATCGAAGCCATCAACTCGACTTAGTAAGTTTTGCAGATTAACTTGTTGTAAAAAGTCTTTGAGTTCTGCATCGGTTATTTGACGATTTGTATTAGGATAAAGCAACTGTTCACGCAAAGTCCCCAAGATTATATAAGGGCGTTGAGGTAAAAATAAAACTTCTTCTAATGGAGGTCGCACCAGACGACCAGTCCCCGCATTCCACAAACCGGCGATCGCTCTCAATAGAGAACTTTTACCTCGACCACTCGGCCCAACAATCAATAAACCTTCTCCTGGTTGAACAGATAGTGATAAATTTTCAACAATTACCTGCTCATAGTTGGGCGTTTGTAAAGTGACACTCTCAAAAGCAAGATGATTTTCTTCTATTGTTTTAATAGTACTGACATTTTCCGGTTGTTTAGTTACTGATTTTAAAGCATCTGAAAACTCAGATAATCTCTCAACATAGCTAGAAAATCTCCCAGAGTTCCCAAATTCATTGATTAAATCTCCTAAAGCATTAGCAAAAAAATAGCAACATATAGACGCTTGGCTAATTTCTCCAAAATCAATTTCACCTTTAATCTGTAAAGGACCAAATACTATATATGGAAATATTTGAATTACAGCCTGATAACCTCTATTAAAAATCTCATTGTTCTTCTCCCAATCAATTTTGCGTTTAGCATTTTTTATCAAATTACTAAATCTGCGGTCAATAATATTTGATTCTTGCTTCTCTCCTCGAAAGAAAGCTACTGATTCAGCATGAGTGCGGAAATGAGTCAAACAATAGGTATAGTCAGCTTTTGCCTCTAGTTCTTCTCGATTAATTTTATTTAATTCTTGGGTCAAGTAAACAGCAATCAAATTGCCTATAACCGTATAAGTAACTAAAATCAGCGCAACAGACTGAGAGATTGACCAAAGAATTATCAAAAAACCTGCCATCTCCAGGATTTTTTCCAGTAGATTAGCTGAAAGACTTAAAGCATTGCTAGCAATGGGTTCGATTTCTTGAGATAAACGTTGATCTGGATTATCAATATTAGATTGAAAGTTAATTTTGTAATAAGCTCGACTGTTTAAATATTTTGATAAAATCTTACTATTTAGCCATTGATACCAATCTAGAGCAATTTTTTTTCTCAGAAGTTTTGAGAACCCTGCCAAGAGGGTTACTAATACCAAAGCTGAACCGAAAAGCACTAAAGTATCAGAAAACTTAGAAGGATTCTTCTCTTCAATTATGATATCTAGTAAATAGCGAGTAATAAAGCTATTAAAAAGATTTGCACTTACAAGTGCAATTATTAATAAGATCAAAAGAAAGAGCATTCCCCATGAGCGAATCACGTCTGAGAATGCCCTGTCTCCTGAGTCGTTTGGATACCAGTAAGGTTGGGCGACCGCTTTTACGTCTTTCCAAAATTGAATAAAACCTGAAAAAGCATTTGTTGAAGGTTGAGCTTGAATAACTTGGGTTGGCATATTTTAGAAATAAATTGACTTTTTTTTAGAATGATATTGAAGACTTTTTTGTGTTGAATAACTAGTAATAATTACTAATATAAATCGCACTTCCTATTAATTTTTCAACTCATGTGACCTAATTGTTGAGTGTGGTTCAAAGCAGTAAGCACTACATTAGAGATAACAGTACTCATACCACCTTTTTCTAACTCGTAAAGACCAGCTGCCGTTATTCCTCCAGGACTCGTGACTTTGTTTCGTAAGACTGCTGGATGTTCATGAGTCTGAAATATTAGTTCTACACTACCAGCGATCGCGTGCAATGTTGGTTCTTGGGCTTGATTAATTTCTTCTAGTGTGTATGAACGACTAATTAGTTTTTCCCAAGCAATGTTTTTTCTAGAATCACTATCATTCGTAACTTCTTGTGCTTGCTCAATACAAGCTTTCAATAGTTACAGCAGAATTCAAGTGAACCACATCTGTCGTAGGGGCGCAAGGTCTTGCGCCCCTACTGCGTGGTCTATTTACCTGAAAATAGCTGTAAATTGGTGAAGTTGGCAAAGAAAGCTTGGAGTAGTTTTTCATCTACTTCCGGCCAGCGAATATCGGTATCTGCAAGTCCATTGAGGGTATTTTGGCAATCAAATTTTAAGCTAGATGTTGCATTGGACTCTGAAGATGTATTGTCTCCAGCCAGCGATACAACTGAATACAAAGCGTTATCAGTAGAAATTTGGGTACTGCGAAGTAGTTCAGCTTGCCAATCTTCATAGGAAAGCTGTTGCAGTGGGTAGCCCAAAGAACGGATGCAGTCAATAAATTGACTCCAAGGAGTAGAATCGGAATTAATTAAATGAAAGGCTTTGCCCAAAGATTCTGGCTGCTGCGACAGGTGGATTAAAGCTTTGGTGAGATAGTCTACAGGTGTAATTTCTACCATGCTGTTCATCTCTGGCGCACTTTTTAGTTGAATGCAGCTTTTGATGAATCTGTAAAACATATCATTTAAATTCCAAACGCCGGTTTGACTGTGCCATGTTATTCTACCAAGCCTGTAGATACTGCAAGGCAAACCGCGATCGCGTGCCATCATTACCATCTTTTCTGCAACCCATTTACTTTGGGCATAGCCTCCCGGAAGTCCTTGACAGGATTCCAGAGGATCATTTTCTTGAACAACCTCTAATTTGAAATACTCATCTGAGGCGAAAACGCTAACAGTAGAAATGAAATGCACAGGCTTGATTTTGATTTGACTAGCTAATCTCAAGACTTCCTCAGTTCCCCGAATATTTGCTGCTTTTAACAAAGCGTATGGATAAACATGATTCACCAAAGCGCCATTATGGTAGATTGAATCAATTTTCCCAGCCATGAGGTGAAACTGCTCATCTGAAAGACCAAGAAGCGGTTGAGATAAATCTCCTAATACTGGAATAATCCGCGAGTTAAAAGATGCCTCCCAAAGTAAATAAGATTTCAGGGTTTCTTGGAGCCGTTGTTTACCTGCGGTAACATTGGCAGCACGCACCAGACAATAGATATCTGCTTGAGTTTGTTGTAATAATTCAGCCAGCAAAAAAGCACCTACAAAGCCTGTTGCACCTGTTAGGAAAATAGCCCAAGGTTCACTTACAGGTTGATAAACTAGGTTTCCACGGTTAATTGTCTGGTCTAAGACAACTTCAGCTTGTAAGTCTACGGTAGTAATTTTATTTGCAGTGACATTAGAGTCTACCTCAGAGGCGAATTCAATAGTCTGAGCAAGTTCAGCGACAGTTGGGGCAGTAAATAGGTGGCGCAAGGGTAACTTAATCTGGAAAGTCTCATTTACCTGGGACATCACCCGAATTGTGGAGAGTGAATGACCTCCTAACTCAAAGAAATTATCCAGAACACCCACCTGCTTTAGATGCAGTACATTAGCCCAAATATCTGCCAATACCTTCTCTACAGAGGTACGTGGTGCCACAAAACTCACTGCCTGGGTATTATGGGAATCAGGAATAGGTAAGGCTTTGCGGTCTACCTTGCCATTGGGAGTTAAAGGTAAAAACTCTAACCTGACAAAAGCAGAGGGCACCATGTATTGTGGTAATTTTTCTTTCAAGAAAATACGTAACTCATTGATGGTTGGTGTTTGCTCCAACTGCGGCACAAAATAAGCTACTAAGCGTTTCTCTCCTGGAATATCTTCTCTCGCCACTACCGTATTTTCTCTAACTCCTGGATGCTGACTCAGTATTGCCTCAATTTCCCCTAACTCAATTCGGAAACCTCGGATTTTTATCTGATTGTCGATGCGCCCCAGGTATTCTATGTTTCCATCTGGTAGATAACGCGCTAAGTCACCAGTTTTGTATAATTTACTGCCTTCTGCCTTCTCAAAAGGGTTGGGGATGAATTTCTCTTGTGTTAATTCTGGTCGGTTGAGATAACCGCGTGCTAATCCTGCACCACCGATGTGTAACTCTCCTGGCACACCAATGGGTACTGGTTGTAAATACTTATCTAAAATGTAAATATGGGTGTTGTCAATTGGGCGACCAATGCTTGGTGATATCTGCTCTTGATCCTTAGCAACTACCAGCCCAGAAGTTGTAACAACAGTATTCTCTGTTGGCCCATAATTATTCACTACTTGGAAGGGAACTGACGCTGGTGGATACTGATTAAGCTTATCCCCTCCAGTCAGGATGTAACGCAAAGCTAAACTTTCCGTAGTCCATTCTAAAGACAATAACTCCTGTGTTACTGGTGTTGGCACAAAACTGATAGTAATCTTCTGTGATATCAACCAATCTCGTAAATTTACTGGCGAGGCAAGAATATCAGATTTGACTAAGTAGATACTTGCTCCTGCTGTTAAGTAAGGCCATAATTCCCATGCAGCCGCGTCAAATCCTGTTCCTGCCAGTTGGGTGGCTTTGTCTAAGGTCGTGATTTTAAAAGTACGCTGATGCCACAACACTAAATTTAGCAATCCTTGATGGGCAATCAGTACTCCCTTTGGTGTTCCTGTAGAACCAGAGGTATAAATCACATAAGCCAAGTTAGTTGCTTGTACTTCTGTGATTAAATTATCTCGATTTAATTGAGAAATAAAGTGCCAATCAGTATCTAAACAAACAACCTGTGCCTGATTCTTTTGGAATTTCTCAACTAATTGCTGTTGGGTTAGCAGCACGGAAGCTTGAGCATTTTCAAGCATAAAGCTCAGACGGTCTTGGGGATACGCTGGGTCAAGTGGCACGTAAGCCGCACCTGCCTTGAGAATACCAAGTAATCCCACCACCATTTCTAAGGAGCGTTCCACACATATCGCTACAAGCGTGTCGGGTCTTACACCTAAAGACTGCAAGTAATGGGCCAACTGGTTAGCACGAGAATTCAACTCGTGGTACGTCAATTGTTGATTCTCAAACACCACTGCCACTGCATCGGGTGTACGCTGCACCTGCTCTTCAAATAACTGATGAATACATTTATCTATTGGATAATCTGTTTGAGTATCATTCCACTCAATTAATAACTGCTGTTGCTCAGATGCTGTTAACATTGGCAATTGCGAAATCCGCTCGCTGGGATTCGCCACAATTCCCTCAAGTAGAGTCACAAAATTACCTGTCATCCGCTCAATGGTGCAGCTATCAAACAAATTAGTGTTGTATTCCCACACTCCCACTAGTCCAGTGGGAGTGTTTTCCATTGATAAGGTAAGATCAAACTTTGCTGTGGAACTTTCTATTGGTAAGGAACTAACAGTTAACCCAGTCAACTCTATTTCAGACATGGGAGTATTCTGAAGAACAAACATTACCTGAAACAGTGGTGTATGACTCATGTCTCGTTCTGGTTGCAGAGTTTCTACCAGCATTTCAAAGGGCAAATCTTGATGAGCATAAGCTGACAGTGCCATTTCTCTCAGGCGCGGGAGTAATTCGTTAAAGCTGGGATTTTCAGACAAATCAGTCCGCATCACCAAAGTATTGACAAAAAAGCCAATTAACCCTTCTATTTCGGTGCGATCGCGGTTAGCAATTGGTGTCCCCACCAAAATATCTGTTTGTCCCGTATAGCGGTAAAGTAATGTATTGTATGCCGCTAACAAAGTCATAAACAAAGTCACCCCTTGCTCTTGACTTAGTTTTGTCAGTTGTTGAGTGAGTTCAGCAGACAAGGCAAACTCCATATTTGCGCCATTAAAAGTCTGCACAGCAGGTCTAGGTCTGTCTGTGGGTAGTGGCAAAAATGTAGATGCATTTGCCAATTGTTCTTGCCAGTAACTCAATTGGCTGTTCAGTACCGAGCCTTGCAACCATTGCTTTTGCCAAATAGCGAAATCTGCATACTGGATTGGTAGTGGTAACAAGGGTGACGGTTGACCTTGAGAATAAGCATTGTACAGCGCTTGTAACTCTTGGACAAACACACCTATTGACCAGCCATCACTGACAACGTGGTGCATACACACTAATAACCACTGTTCTGTAGGAGACAGCACCAGTAATTTTGCTCTGAATAGGGCTTGTTCAGCCAAGTCAAAAGGTTGAATTGCTTGTTGTTGAACTAGTTGCTGTGCAGCTAGTTCAATTTCGGTTGTCGATAAATGCTGCAAGTCAACTACTGAAAATGTCCAATTTGGTGGTGTTTGAATGATTTGAGCAGCTTGTCCATCTACTGTGATGAAGTTAGTGCGTAATGCTTCGTGGCGATGAATAATTTCAATTAAGCTTTGTTCTAAGGCTGTAACTTCAAGAGTTCCCACTAAACGCAACCCGATGGGGATATTGTATGAGGCACTGTTCGGCTCCAACTGGTCTAAAAACCACAAACGCTGTTGAGCATAAGACAGTGGTATCTCTACATTTTCTGCTCTTGACAATATGGGTGGTGCTGAAAGTTCTAAGTCTTGTTGCTGTAACCTTTGGATGTTTAACGCTAATTGGGCAATTGTTGGTGCAGCAAATAAGCTTCGCAAGGGGATTTCTACTTGGAAGTTAGTGCGGATGCGGGAAATGAGTTGCGTTGCTAGTAGTGAGTGTCCTCCTAGTTCAAAAAAGTTATCATGTCTGCCTACAAGCTCTACTTTCAGGACTTGTGTCCAAATCAGTGACAGAATTTCTTCGATGGGGCTGCGTGGGGCGACATATTTTTCTGATAATTCACTACTTGTCTCTGGTGCTGGTAGGGCGCGACGGTCTATTTTGCCGTTGGGGGTAAGGGGTAGGAACTCCAGTATGACGAAGGCGCTTGGTATCATGTATTCTGATAGCTTTTCTTTTAGGAAGCTACGCAGAACGCTGATTTTGGGTGTCATCTGTGGCTGCGGTACGATATAGGCTACTAGGCGCTTATCACCCCTCATATCTTCGCGGGCAATGACGCAACATACTTGCACATCTTCATGTTGGCTCAGTACTGCTTCAATTTCTCCTAATTCGATGCGGAATCCCCGGATTTTTACTTGGTTATCGATGCGTACTAAGTATTCGATATTACCATCTGGCAGATAACGGGCTAAGTCCCCAGTTTTATATAAGCGTTCTCCTCCTCTCCTTCCACTGAAGGGGTTTGGGATGAATTTTTCTTGTGTTAACTCTTTTGCGTTGAAGTAGCCTTGTGCTAATCCTACACCACCGATATATAACTCTCCTGGTACACCCACAGGTACTGGTTGTAAGTTTTGGTCGAATATATAGATTTGTGTATTGGAAATTGGGCGACCGATAGGGATAGTTGTGGCTGTGGTTGGTAAGTTTTCTACTAAATACCAAGAAGAAAAGGTGGTATTTTCTGTTGGCCCATAGACATGAAGCAATTGCTGTGGAGCGCCTTTTTCGAGTACTTCTTGCACCCATCTGGGGTCAACCGCTTCACCACCAAATAGTAGATATCTTAAAGAACTAAACGCTTGCGGTACAAAATTGGCTAACTGATTGAATAAAGCTGTGGTTAAGAATAAGACACTAACCTCGTGGTAGCGCATATTTGCAGCAAATTCTTTCGGGGTGAGCAATACAGATTTATTGATGATGACTAGCTTGGCTCCGTGAAGCAATGCTCCCCAAATTTCAAAGGTCGCAGCATCAAAGGCAATATTTGCCGCTTGAGCAACGCGATCGCTAGGAGATAATTGTACATAATTAGTGTTGAAGACTAGTCGATTTACAGCCTGATGGGTTACTGCTACTCCCTTGGGTGTTCCTGTAGAACCAGAGGTGTAAATCACATAACATAGGTTTTCAGGACTGACTGTACTGTTGAAATTATCTTGATTTGCGAGGGATATGCTCTGCCAGTTGCTGTCTAAGGAGACGAGACGCACCTGATGTTGCACAAGAGATTCTACTAATTTTTCTTGAGTCAACAGCAATGAAACTTGAGCGTCTTCTAGCATAAAATTTAGACGCTCTTCAGGATACTCTGGGTCGAGAGGTACATAAACTCCACCCGCCTTGAGAATCCCAAGTATTCCTACAAGCATTTCTAAAGAACGCTCCACACATATCCCCACCAGCACATCTGCTCCAACTCCCAACGATCGCAAGTAATGGGCTAACTGGTTAGCACGACAATTTAATTCGTGGTATGTCAGTTGTTGATTCTCAAACACCACCGCCACTGCATCCGGTGTACTCAAACACTGCTCTTCAAACAATTGATGAATACATTTATCCTGGGGATAATCCACCCATGTATCATTCCACTCAACCAATAACTGCCGTTGCTCAGATTCTGTTAATATTGGCAATTTGGAAATCCGCTCTTGAGGATTCGCCACAATTGCCTCAAGCATTGTCACAAAATGACCTGTCATTCGCTCAATAGTGCTGCTATTAAACAAGTCAGTGTTATACTCCCACCATCCTACTAGTCCAGTAGCGGTATTCTCCATTATTAAGGTCAAATCAAACTTTGCCGTAGAACTTTCTATTGGCAATGAACTGACAGTTAACCCAGTTAACTCTATTTCAGACATAGGAGTATTCTGGAGGACAAACATCACTTGGAACAGTGGTGTATGGCTCATGTCTCGTTCTGGCTGCAATGCTTCCACCAGCATTTCAAAAGGCAAATCTTGATGAGCGTAGGCGGACAGTGCCATTTCCCGAACATGAGTGAGTAGTTCTTTAAAACTGCGATCGCCCAAAACTTCAGTCCGCATCACCAAAGTGTTGACAAAAAAGCCAATTAGACCTTCTATTTCAGTGCGATCGCGGTTAGCAATTGGTGTCCCCACCAAAATATCTGTTTGTCCCGTATAGCGGTAAAGTAATGTATTGTATGCCGCTAACAGCGTCATAAACAAAGTCACCCCTTGCTCCTGACTCAGTTTTGTCAGTTGTTGAGTGAGTTCAACAGACAGGGCAAACTCCAGATTTGCGCCATTGAAAGTCTGCACAGCAGGTCTGGGTCTGTCTGTGGGTAATGGCAAGAATGTGGGCGCATTTGCCAATTGTTGTTTCCAGTAATTCAATTGACTGTTGAGTACTTCCCCTTGTAACCATTGCCTTTGCCATAAGGCGAAATCTGCATACTGAATTGGCAGTGGCAACAGGGGTGTACCCCTCTGGGGAAGCAAGCTACGCGTAGCGTCTCGTAGAGATGATTCACCTTGAGAATAAGCATTGTATAGTGCTTGTAGCTCCTGGACAAACACACTTATTGACCAGCCATCACTGACAACGTGGTGCATACACACTAATAGCCACTGTTCTGTCTCGGACAGTATCACTAATGTCGCTCTGAACAGGGCTTCATTTAACAAGTCAAAAGGTTGAATTGCTTGTTGTTGCACTAAATTCTGTGCAGCTATTTCTTGTTCAATTGTTGGCAGATTTTGCAACTCAACAACAGTAACTGACCAATTCGTTTCTGTTTGGATGATTTGAGCAGCTTGTCCATCTACTGTGATGAAGTTGGTGCGTAATGCTTCGTGGCGATGAATAATTTCAATTAAGCTTTGTTCTAAGGCGGCAACGTTCAGAATTCCGACTAAGCGCAAACCAATGGGAATGTTATATGAAGGACTGTTCGGCTCCAACTGGTCTATAAACCACAAACGCTGTTGAGCATAAGACAGGCGTAGTTCTGCATTGTTTGCCCTTGGTAATATGGCTGGTGCAGAAAGTTCTAAGTCTTGTTGCTGTAACCGTTGAATGTTTGGCGCTAATTCCGCAATTGTTGGTGCAGCAAATAAGCTTCGCAATGGTAATTCTACTTGGAAATTAGTGCGGATGCGGGAGATAAGTTGCGTTGCTAGTAGTGAGTGTCCCCCTAGTTCAAAGAAGTTATCATGTCTGCCTACAAGCTCTACTTTCAGCACTTGCACCCAAATTTGTGCCAGGATTTCTTCTATGGGTGTACGTGGAGCTACGTATTTATTTGATAATTTACTACTTGTCTCTGGTACTGGTAGGGCGCGACGGTCTATTTTGCCGTTGGGTGTTAGGGGTAGAGAATCTAGGGCGACAAAGTTACTTGGTACCATGTATTCTGGTAACTTTTCCTTGAGGAAGCTACGCAGTTGGTTGATTGTCGGTGTTATCTGTGGTTCCGGTACGATGTAGGCTACTATGCGCTTGTCACTCCTGATGTCTTCGCAGACGATGACTACAGATGTTTGCACATCTTTATGTTGGCTTAGTGCTGCCTCGATTTCTCCCAATTCGATGCGGAAACCCCGGATTTTTACTTGGTTGTCGATGCGTCCCAGGTATTCGATATTGCCATCTGGTAGATAACGAGCCAAATCTCCGCTTTTATATAATTTACTCCCTCCTGCCCTACTTCGGCTCCTTTCGGCTCCGCTCAAGGCAAGTCGCTCAGTGAGATCCTGTCTCCGGTTACTGAGCGTTCGTCTCCTGTCTCGTAGAGAAGCCAAAGTACTGCCTCCTGCCTTCTCAAAAGGGTTGGGGATAAATTTTTCTTGTGTTAACTCTGGTCGGTTGAGATAGCCTCTTGCTAATCCTGCACCACCGATGTGTAACTCTCCTGGCACACCCACGGGTACTGGTTGTAAGTTTTGGTCGAGTATGTAGATTTGCGTATTGTCAATTGGGCGACCAATAGGCACAGTCTTCAAATTGCTCTCTGGTTGACATTCCCAGAAGGTGACATCAATTGCCGCTTCTGTTGGCCCGTAGAGATTATGTAATTGACATTTTAAAGAAGCAAAAAAGCGTTCCTGAAGTTCTAAAGGCAGTGCTTCGCCACTACAAATAACTCGCTTCAAGCTACTGCAATTTTTAATACTTTCTTCTTCTACGAAAATCTGAAGCATTGAAGGGACAAAATGCAGTGTAGTAACTTGTTGCTCTAGTATTAGCTTGACCAAGTAATTACTATCTTTATGTCCACCTGGTTTAGCTACAACTAAACGCGCTCCAGTCAGTAATGGCCAGAAAAACTCCCAAACGGAGACATCGAAGCTGAAAGGAGTTTTCTGTAAAACGCAATCTATTTCTGTTAATTCATAAGCTTGCTGCATCCACAGGAGGCGATTGCAAATCCCTAGATGCGTATTTAGCACTCCTTTAGGCTTTCCGGTGGAACCCGAAGTGTAAATCACATAAGCCAAGTTACTAGTTTGTATACCAGTGATGGGATTGTGCTGATTCGACTGGGGAATGATTTGCCACTCGCTATCTAAGCAAACAACACGCGCTTGATGTTCAGGTAATTTCTCAACTAGATGCTGTTGACTCAGTAGCACGGAAACTTGAGCGTCTTCAAGCATAAAACTCAGACGGTCTTGGGGATACTCAGGGTCAAGTGGTACGTAAGCCCCACCCGCCTTGAGAATACCAAGTAATCCCACTACCATCTCCAAGGAGCGTTCCACACATATCCCCACCAGCACGTCGGCTCCCACTCCCAAATAGCGCAAATAATGCGCCAACTGGTTAGCCTGACAATTCAATTCGTGGTACGTCAATTGTTGATTCTCAAACACCACTGCCACTGCATCGGGCGTGCGCTGCACCTGTTCTTCAAACAACTGATGAATAAATTTATCTTGGGGATAATCTACTTGAGTATTATTCCACTCAACTAATAACTGCTGTTGCTCAGATGCTGTGAGCATTGGTAATTGGTCAATTCGCTGTTGTGGATTGGCGATAATACTTGACAGCAATGTCACCAAATGACCAGTCATCCGCTCAATGGTGTTGCTATCAAACAAGTCAGTATTGTATTCCCACCACCCCACTAATCCAGTAGTAGTGTTTTCCATTCCTAAGGTCAAATCAAACTTTGCCGTGGAACTTTCTGATGGCAACGAACTGACAGTTAACCCAGTCAACTCTATTTCAGACATAAGAGCATTATTGAGAACAAACATCACCTGGAAAAGTGGTGTATGGCTCAAGTCTCGTTCTGGTTGCAATGCTTCCACCAACATTTCAAAGGGCAAATCTTGATGAGCATAGGCGGATAGAGCCATTTCTCTCAGGCGCGGGAGTAATTCGCTAAAGCTGGGATTTTCTGCCAAGTTAGTCCGCATAACTAAAGTGTTGACAAAAAAGCCAATTAGACCTTCTGTTTCGGCGCGATCGCGGTTAGCAATTGGTGTCCCCACCAAAATATCTGTTTGTCCCGTATAGCGGTAAAGTAATGTATTGTATGCCGCTAACAAAGTCATAAACAAAGTCACCCCTTGCTCTTGACTTAGTTTTGTCAGTTGTTGAGTGAGTTCAGCAGACAAGGCAAACTCCATATTTGCGCCATTAAAAGTCTGCACAGCAGGTCTAGGTCTGTCTGTGGGTAGTGGCAAAAATGTAGATGCATTTGCCAATTGTTCTTGCCAGTAACTCAATTGGCTGTTCAGTACCGAGCCTTGCAACCATTGCTTTTGCCAAATAGCGAAATCTGCATACTGAATCGGCAGTGGTAATAAGGGTGAGCGTTGACCTTGAGAATAAGCATTGTACAGCGCTATTAATTCTTGGACAAACACACCCATTGACCAGCCATCAGAGACAACGTGGTGCATACACACTAGTAACCAGTGTTCCGTCTCCGACAATAGTACTAATGTCGCTCTAATTAATGTTTCCTCAGCCAAGTTAAAAGGTTGAATCCCCTGTTGTTGCACCAATTTCTGTGCAGCAGTTTTTTGTTCTGTTATCGATAAATGCTGCAAGTCAACAACTGGAACTGTCCAATTTGGTTGTGTTTGAATGATTTGAGCAGCTTGTCCATCAACGGTAACAAAGTTGGTGCGTAATGGTTCGTGGCGATGAATGATTTCTTGTAAGCTTTGTTCTAATGCTGCAACATTAAGAGTTCCCACTAAACGCAACCCGAAGTGGATGTTGTATAAAGCACTGTTCGGCTCTAACTGGTCTAAAAACCACAACCGTTGTTGCGCGAATGACAGTGGTATTTCTGCATTCTCTGCCCTTGGAAATATGGGTGGTGCTGATAGTTCTATATTTTGTTGCTGTAATTGCTGAATCGATGATGCTAATTCAGCAACAGTTGGTGTGGCAAATAAGCTCCGCAATGGTAATTCTACTTTCAAGCTGGTACGCACACGGGAAATGAGTTGCGTTGCTAGTAGAGAATGTCCCCCTAGTTCAAAGAAATTATCATGTCTGCCTACAAGCTCTACTTTCAGGACTTGTCGCCAAATCAGCGCCAGTATTTCTTCAATTGGGGTGCGTGGAGCTACATATTTCTCTAATAATTCACTACTTGGCTCTGGTGCAGGTAGGGCGCGACGGTCTACTTTGCCATTAGGGGTTAGGGGTAAAGACTCCAAGATGACTATTGCCGAAGGAACCATGTATTCTGGTAGCTTGGACTTGAGGAATTGCCGCAGAACGCTTACTGTGGGTGTACTTCGACTTACCTCGGCTCCGCTCGGCACGAGTCGCTCAGTACAAGTCTGCTCTGGTTGGGGAACGATGTAAGCAACTAGACGTTTATCACCAGGAGTATCTTCGCGGGCGATCGCACAAGATGCTTGTATATGCTTATATTGGCTCAGTACTGCTTCTATCTCTCCCAATTCAATGCGAAATCCCCGTATTTTTACTTGGCTATCGATACGTCCCAAGTATTCGATATTGCCATCTGATAAATAACGTGCTAAATCCCCTGTTTTGTATAACCGTTCTCTCTCCCTGCTCCCTGCTCCCTGCCCCCTGCCTCCACTGAAGGGGTTGGGGATAAATTTTTCTTCTGTTAACTCTGGTCGATTCAAGTAGCCTCGCGCTAAGGAAACACCACCGATGTGCAGTTCCCCTGGTATACCCAAAGGTACAGGCTGTAAATACTTATCCAGGATGTAGATTTGCGTGTTGGCAATGGGACGGCCAATCGGAGGAAGTAGCGACCAAGTGTCCACCGAATTAGTCAAAGTAAAAGTGACGATCACATGGCTCTCCGATGGCCCATAATGATTGTGCAGAGTACAGTCACTTAGCTGACTTAGCCATTTAGAAATGGCGGGAGTAATCTGTAACTGTTCCCCAGCAGTAATGATTTCCCTCAAATTACTAGTCACTAATTCACTACTAACAGCTACCTCCGCTAGTTGCTGTAAAGCAACAAAAGGAACAAACAGTCTTTCAATAGCTTGTTCTTGGAGTAAACCTAATAAAGCCAAGGGTTCCCGGCGTAATTCCTCTCCAATCAACAGCAATGTGCCACCAGAACACCAAGTAGAAAACATTTCTTGGAAGGAGACATCAAAGCTGACAGGAGCAAATTGTAGGGTTTTTACTCCACTAGGAGAAATGGGCGAATTTTGCAGTTGCCATAATATAAGATTGCAAAGAGCAAGCTGATTCATGGCTACACCCTTTGGTTGACCCGTAGAACCAGAGGTGTAAATTACGTAACCCAAGTTATTCTCTTGCACGCTAGGGATCAGATTATCCTGATTTAACTGGGAAATAAGTTGCCAGTCGGTGTCTAAGTAGACGACACGCGCCTGATGCTGGGGTAATTTCTCAACCAATTGTTGTTGGGTAAGTAGCACTGACACAGCCGCATCTTCTAACATGAAGCGCAAACGGTCTTGGGGATACGCTGGGTCAAGTGGTACATAAGCGCCACCTGCTTTGAGAATTCCTAATATTCCTATTAACATTTCTAAGGAGCGTTCTACACATATCCCCACTAGCACATCTGGTTTTACACCCAAGGACTGCAAATAATGCGCCAACTGGTTAGCACGACAATTTAACTCATGATATGTCAGTTGTTGATTCTCAAAGACCACCGCCACAGCATTGGGTGTAAGTTCTACCTGCGCCTCAAATAACTTATGGATACATTTATCTTGGGGGTAATCTATCTGGGTATCATTCCAGTCAACTAATAGCTGTTGCTGCTCAGATTTTGTTAGTATTGGCAACTGGGAAATTTGTTGCTGAGGATTAGTAGCGATCGCCTCAAGCATTGTTCTAAAATGGCCAAGCATCCGGCTAATCGTTCCATCTTCAAATCGACTAGCATCATACATCACCCTCAGCGACAATTGCTCACCAGGGGAAACTAAAACCGTCAATGGATAATTTGTTTGTTCAATCCACCTAAAATTTGAGAGGGAAAAATCTTTATTGCCTTGTAGAACATCAGCATCAACAGGATAATTCTCAAAAACAACAATACTCTCAAACAAAGATGTACCCCTGGGAACATCACTCAGCCCCTGAATCTCTACCAATGAGCTATAGGAAAATTGCTCAGACTCAATCTGTTGTGCCTGTAAATCTTTTAACAAACTGAGCAATTCAGTCTGCTCGGAGATTTGTACCCGCACTGGCAGAGTATTGATAAATAACCCCACTATCGACTCTACACCAGCAAGTTCAGGCGGACGACCAGACACAGTTGCACCAAAAACCACATCTGTTTCTTGGCTATAGCGAGACAGTAACAATCCCCAAGTCGCCTGCACCAAATTACTCATCGTCAATTGATGCTGTCTGACAAAAGACACCACTGCTGCTGTCGCTGGCACAGTTAATTCAATTTGTTGTTCACCATAGCCAGAATGCTGCTCTCGCATTGACAATGGTTTATCCACTGTCAAAGGAGTTGGTGTAGTAAAACCTTGGAATTTTTGCCGCCAAAATTTCTCAGCTAAATCTCGATTTTGTTGCTGTAACCAAGAAATATAGTTGCGGTAGCTGACAGTTCCGATGTTGGATAAACTTTCACCGTGAGAAATTGCTTGATAAAAATCTAACAGGTCTTTGAAAACTAAAGGTGACGACCAGCCATCAAGTAATAAATGATGATGACACCAAACAAACTGATAAGTATTCCCATCCAACTGGATTAGATGTAGGCGCATTAATGGCGCTTGCGATACTTGGAACCCCTGTTGTCGCTCAGAATCTAGAAAAATTTCTAATTGCTGTTGCTGCTCTTGCGTAGATAAATCTCGCCAGTTGTATGTTTCGACCGTCACATTCACCTGTCGATACACCACTTGAACTGGCTGGCTCAAAGACTCCCACAGGAAAGCTGTGCGGAAGACGGGATGCCGAGCTACCACTTGCTGCCAAGCTTGCTCAAAGATTTTTACATTTAGGTTTCCCGTCAAAATGCAAGTTATCTGCTCAAAATATACACCTGAGTCTGGAGCATACAAGCTTTCAAACAGCATCCCTTCTTGCATAGGAGATAAGGGATAAATATCTTCAATATTTTGCCGATTAGTTTTGCTAAGTTCTAGTTTCATAAATTTTGTAATATTTGATCGAGTTCTAGTTGATTAAGGTTGATTAATGGAAAATCTGTTGGTGTATAACCTGCATTTTCTGGTGATAAACAATGAGCAATTAACTCCTGCAATATTTCGACAAATTCTTGGGCAATATTCTCAATCGTTTCGTGCTGATGGATATTGCTGCTATATGTCCAATCTATTTGCAGTTGTTCGTTGGTAATGATGGCATTAATGTCTAGCAAATAATGGCGCTGACCTTCTAAACTCTGGCTGTTTCCGCTAGGCTCATTAGCTATTTGCATCAGAGAGGATGTATTAACAACTTGAGCAAATTGCCCCAAATAATTGAAGCTAATTTCTGCTTGAGGAATTCTCTCTAGTTGGGCGCTAATTTCTGCATCAACATTCAAATAACGTAATAAGCCATAGCCAATGCCTTTATTAGGAATTTCACGTAATTGTTCCTTGACAGATTTTAAAGCAGTACCCAGATCATCTATGATTTCCAGTTCCACAACTACTGGGAAAATCGTTGTAAACCAACCAACGGTGCGTGATAAGTCTACACCATCGATGATCTCTTCCCGCCCATGACCTTCTAAGTTGAATAACACTGATTCAGAGTTAGTCCATCTGCTCAACACCAGCGTTAGGGCAGTTAACAAGATATCGTTAATTTGTGTTTTATAAGCTTTCGGTACATCTTGCAGGAGTGCTTGGGTTTCTGCTTCGTTTAATGACAGTGATATTGTCTTAGCCGATGCAGTAGTATTTATTCCTTGTCCATAATCTACTGGGAGGAAATCAACTGCATCGTAAGATGCACTCAACCAATAATCTAGTTCTGTTTTCAAAACTTCTGATTGAGCATACTCTGTCAGCTGTTGCGCCCAATCTTTGAAGGATGTGGTTTTGGCAGGTAGTTGAATAGCTTTGCCTTGACTTAGCTGTTGGTAAGCTGTCTGCAAATCTTCTAACAATATCCGCCAGGACACACCATCTACTACTAGGTGGTGAATTACTATGAGTAATCGTGCTTTTTTGTCAATACCCAGCCAGAAAAATGCTATTTGCACGATATTTTCTGACAGATTTAAACTCGCCTGTAATTCACTGGCTTTGGTTTCAATGACAGTTTCTATCTCTGTTTCTGGAACTGTCGATAGGTCAAAACGGGAGATAGTAATATTATCTGTTGGGTCGGCATGAGTTTGCTGCCATATTGTATCTGTTTGGGTGAATCTTAGGCGTAGAGCATCATGATGTTTTAGTAGTTGCTGCCATACTTTCTCTAATATTTCTAAGTTGAGATTGGATGGTACTGTGAGTAGAAATGATTGATTAAAATGGTGCTTTTCTGATAACTTTTGTTCAAAAAACCAGTGTTGAATTGGTGTTAGGGGTAATGTCCCTGTAACTAATTCTTGTTCTATTTGCAACGTTTTTGTTGTGCCTGCGACTGTGGCTAATTGAGCGATCGTTTGATTGGCAAATAGTTGTTTGACTGTTAGTTCTATTCCGGCTAGTTTTGCTCTGGTGATGATTTGAATGCTAAGGATCGAATCTCCACCTAGTTCAAAAAAGTTATCGTGTATGCCTATTTTCTCTACTCTTAATACTTGCGCCCAAATTTGCGTTAATTTTTCTTCAATGGGGGTGCGCGGTTGCACTATATCGATTTCTATTCCTGTGCGTGCTTCTGGTTCTGGTAGGGCGCGACGGTCTATTTTGCCGTTGGGGGTTAGGGGTAGAGATTCTAGGATAACAAAGGCACTTGGTATCATATATTCTGGTAGCTTTTCTTTGAGGAAGCTACGCAGTTCGCTAACTGTGGGTGTTATCTGTGACTGGGGTACTATGTAGGCGACTAGGCGTTTATTTCCGGGAATATCTTCGCTAACGATGACACAACATACTTGCACATCTTCATATTGGCTCAGTGCTGCTTCTATTTCTCCTAACTCAATGCGGAATCCCCGGATTTTCACCTGATTGTCGATGCGTCCCAAGTATTCGATATTGCCATCTGGTAGATAACGTCCTAAATCCCCAGTTTTATATAATTTACTCCCTCCGATCGGTGAGCGAAGCCGAACCGCTGCCTTCTCAAAAGGGTTGGAGATAAATTTCTCTTGTGTTAATTCTGGGCGGTTGAGGTAGCCTCTTGCTAATCCTGCACCACCAATGTGCAGTTCCCCTGGTATGCCCACAGGTACTGGTTGTAAGTTTTGGTCGAGTATGTAGATTTGTGTATTGTCAATTGGGCGACCAATAGGGACAAGTTGTGGATGAATTTCACGCTGGCAATTCCAGAAAGTTACATCAATACAAGCCTCTGTTGGGCCGTAGAGATTATGTAAATTTACATCTAGCTTACTTAACAAGCCTTCTTGCAGAGTAACGGGTAAGACTTCACCACCACAGAATACGTGTTTGAGGGAGTGACAAGTTTCGATTCCTCCTTGTTCTAAAAGCATTTGCAGCAAAGATGGAACAAGTTGAATAGTAGTTACCTGCTGCTGGACAATTAACTTTATGAGATAAGCACTGTCAGTATGACCTCCCGGTTCAGCTATTAACAACTGTCCACCTGCTAACAATGGAGCGTAGAATTCCCAAACTGAGGCATCAAAACCAAAGGGAGTTTTTTGTAGTACTTTGTCTTTTTTAGTTAAAGGGAATGTTGCTTGCATCCAGAACATGTGGTTGCAAAGGTTACTGTGAGATAGCATTACCCCCTTGGGTTGACCAGTAGACCCAGAAGTATAAATCACATAAGCTACGTTACTAGCTTGCACGTCAGCACTTGGATTCTCCTGGCTAAACTTAGCGATCGCAATCCAGTCTTGATCTAAGTGGACTACACGCGCCTGATGTTGAGGAAGAGACTCAACTAAATGCTGTTGGGTAAGTAGCACGGAAACTTGAGCGTCTGCAAGCGTGAACGAGAGACGGTCTTGGGGATACTCAGGGTCAAGTGGCACGTAAGCACCACCCGCCTTGAGAATACCAAGTAATCCCACCACCATTTCTAAGGAGCGTTCTACACATATCCCAACCAGCACATCCGCCCCTACACCCAAAGACTGCAAGTAATGGGCTAATTGGTTAGCACGACAATTCAACTCGTGGTACGTCAATTTTTGATTTTCAAACACCACTGCAACTGCATTGGGTGTGCGCTCAACCTGCTCCTCAAACAACTGATGTACACATTTATCTATTGGATAATCTACTTGAGTATTATTCCACTCAACTAATAACTGCTGTTGCTCAGATACTGTGAGCATTGGTAATTGAGAAATGCGCTGTTTGGGATTAGCAACAATACCTTCTAGCAGTGTCACAAAATGCCCCGTCATCCGTTCAATAGTGGACGCATCAAACAAGTCTGTGTTATATTCCCATCCTCCCACGAGTCCAGTGGTAGTATTCTCTATTGCTAAAGTTAAATCAAACTTGGCGATCGCACCTTCTATTGGTAATGAACTGACAGTTAACCCAGTCAACTCTACTTCTATGGGAGCATTCTGGAGGACGAACATCACTTGGAACAGTGGTGTATGGCTCAAGTCTCGTTCTGGCTGCAATGCTTCCACCAACATTTCAAATGGCAAATCTTGATGAGCATAAGCTGACAGCGCCATTTCTCGAATGCGGGGGAGTAATTCGTTAAAACTGGGATTTTCAGATAAATCAGTCCGCATCACCAAAGTATTGACAAAAAAGCCAATTAGACCTTCTAGCTCGGTGCGATCGCGGTTAGCAATTGGTGTCCCCACCAAAATATCTGTTTGTCCCGTATAGCGGTAAAGTAATGTATTGTATGCCGCTAACAAAGTCATAAACAAAGTCACCCCTTGCTCTTGACTTAGTTTTGTCAGTTGTTGAGTGAGTTCAGCAGACAAGGCAAACTCCATATTTGCGCCATTAAAAGTCTGCACAGCAGGTCTAGGTCTGTCTGTGGGTAGTGGCAAAAATGTAGATGCATTTGCCAATTGTTCTTGCCAGTAACTCAATTGGCTGTTCAGTACCGAGCCTTGCAACCATTGTCTTTGCCAAATAGCAAAATCTGCGTACTGAATCGTCAGTGGTATTAAAGGGGACAGATCACCTTGAGAATAAGCATTATACAGTGCTTTTAACTCTTGGACAAACACACCTATTGACCAGCCATCAGAGACAACGTGGTGCATACACACTAATAACCACTGTTCTGTCTCGGACAGTACCACTAATGTTGCTCTGATTAATACATCATCAGCTAAATCAAAAGGTTCAATAGCTTGTTGTTGCACTAATTTGAGTGCAGCAATTTCTTGTTCTATTGTCGATAAATGCTGTAAGTCAACAACTGTAACTGTCCAATTCGTTTGAGTTTGAATGATTTGAGCAGCTTGTCCATCAACGGTAACAAAGTTGGTGCGTAATGCTTCGTGGCGATGAACAATTTCAATTAAGCTTTGTTGTAGCGCAACAACATTAGTAGTTCCTACTAAACGCAACCCGACAGGGATATTGTATGAGGCACTGTTCGGTTCAAACTGGTCTAAAAACCACAAACGCTGTTGAGCGAACGATAGTACTAATTCGGTATTTCCTGTCCTAGGTAATATGGGTGGTGCAGCAAGTTCTAAGTTTTGTTGCTGTAATTGCTGAATTGATGGTGCTAATTGGGCAATTGTTGGTGCAGCAAATAACGAACGCAATGGTAGTTCTATTTTCAAGCTGTTACGCACACGGGAAATGAGTTGCGTTGCTAGTAGTGAGTGTCCTCCTAGCTCAAAGAAGTTATCATGTCTACCTACAAGCTCTACTTTTAGGACTTGTTGCCAAATCAATGCTAGTATTTCTTCGACGGGGGTGCGCGGAGCTACATATTTATCTGATAATTCACTACTTGGCTCTGGTGCTGGTAAAGCGCGACGATCTATTTTGCCGTTGGGGGTTAGGGGTAAAGACTCCAGGATGACTATTGCCGAAGGAACCATGTAGTCTGGTAACTTTTCCTTAAGGACGCTACGCAGTTCGCTAATTGTGAGTGTTACTTGTGGCTGCGGTACTATGTATGCTACTAGGCGCTTGTCATCCCTGATATCTTCACGGGCTATGACACATGATGCTTGCACATTGGGATGTTGGCTTAGTACTGCTTCAATTTCTCCCAATTCGATGCGGAATCCCCGGATTTTCACCTGATTATCGATACGCCCCAGGTATTCTATTTTGCCATCCGGTAGATAACGCGCCAAGTCCCCTGTTTTGTACAACCGTTCTCTCTCCCTGCTAAGAGCTCCCTGCCCCTGGTCACTGAGCGTAGCCGAAGTGCTGCCTCCACTGAAGGGATTGGGGATAAATTTTTCTTGTGTTAACTCTGGACGGTTGAAGTAGCCTCTTGCTAATCCTGCACCACCGATATGTAACTCTCCTGGTACACCCACAGGTACTGGTTGTAAGTTTTGGTCAAGTATGTATATTTGGGTATTATCAATTGGACGGCCAATAGAAATCAAGCTCTCATTGGATTCGAGTTGAGATACCGATGACCAAATAGTAGCTTCTGTTGGCCCATAAAGGTTCCACAAAGAGGCGCTTTTGGCAAGTAATTGATTAACTAGATCCCAAGGTAAAGCTTCGCCGCCGCAAAGTATTTTTAGATCGCTAAATTGGTAGTTGGAGTCTAAAAGCAATCTCCAAGTAGCTGGAGTTGCTTGCATAATTGTTGCCTTAGACTTAACTAGCAAGTCAAATAACTCTCTTCCATCAAGGGTCACGTCACGACTGGCTATGACCAAACACGCACCTACAGTTATGGGCAGAAAAATTTCTAAAGCAGCAATATCAAAGGCAATAGTAGTGATTGCAAGCAGTGTATCTTGTTTTGTGATTCCTGGACGCTGCTGCATGGCAGATAGAAAATTGTTCACAGATTTATGTGAAATCTGCACGCCTTTGGGCTGACCAGTAGAACCAGAAGTATAAATCACATAAGCTAAGTTACTAGCTTGGGCATTAGCAATACCTACGGTAAGCTGCACTAACGCATTTTCTTGAGCCAACTGAGAAATCAACTGCCAGTCAGTATCCAAGTTTACAAGCTGCGCCTGACACTCAGGTAATTTCTCAACTAAATGGTGTTGACTCAGCAGGACTGAGACTTGAGCATCTTCCAAGATAAAGCGCAAACGCTCTTGGGGATATTCTGGGTCAAGTGGTACGTAAGTCCCACCTGCCTTGAGAATGCCCAATAGTCCTACGACCATCTCTAAAGAGCGCTCCACACAAATCCCAACCAGCGCATCTGCTCTCACACCCAAGGACTGTAAATAATGCGCCAATTGGTTAGCACGAGTGTTCAACTCTTGGTATGTCAGTTGTTGATTTTCAAACACCACTGCTATTGCATCGGGTGTTCGTTCTACCTGTTCCTCAAACAACTGATGAATACATTTATCTTGGGGATAATCTACTTGAGTATCATTCCACTCCACTAATAACTGTTGCTGCTCAGATGCTGTTAATATTGGCAATTGGGAAATCCGCTCGCTGGGATTTGCCACAATTGCCTCAAGCAGTGTCAGAAAATGACCAGTTATGCGCTCAATGGTGCTGCTATCAAACAAGTCAGTGTTGTACTCCCACCACCCAAAGAGTCCATTAGGAGTGTTTTCCATTGTTAAAGTTAAATCAAACTTTGCCGTAGTAATTCCTATCGGCAATCCACTGACACTTAACCCAGTCAACTCTATTTCAGACATGGGAGCGTTCAGGAGAACGAACATCACTTGGAACAATGGTGTATGGCTGAGATCCCGTTCTGGCTGCAATGCTTCCACCAACATTTCAAAGGGCAAATCTTGATGAGCGTATGCGGATAATGCCATTTCTCTCAGGCGCGGGAGTAATTCGTTAAAACTGGGGTTTCCTGCTAAATCAGTCCGCATCACCAAAGTATTGACAAAAAAGCCAATTAGACCTTCTAGCTCGGTGCGATCGCGGTTGGCAATTGGTGTCCCTACCAAAATATCTTCTTGTCCTGTGTAGCGGTAAAGCAGGGTATTATAAGCCGCTAACAAAGTCATAAACAAAGTTACCCCTTGCTGTTGACTGAGCTGCAACAACTTTTGAGTGAGTTCAACAGACAGAGTAAACACATGATATGAGCCATTGAAAGTCTGCACAGCAGGTCTGGGTCTATCTGTGGGTAGTGGCAAGAATGTGGGTGCATTTGCCAATTGTTGTTGCCAGTAATTCAAGTGGTTTTGTAGTACTTCCCCTTGCAACCATTGTCTTTGCCAAATAGAGAAATCTGCATACTGAATTGGTAGTGGCAACAGGGGTGACGGTTGACCCTGAGAATAAGCATTGTACAGCGCTTGTAACTCCTGGACAAACACACCGATTGACCAGCCATCACTGACAACATGGTGCATACACACTAATAACCACTGTTCTGTAGGAGACAGCATCACTAATGTCGCTGTGATTAATGAATTATTAGCTAAGTCAAAAGGCTCAATTGCTTTTTGTTCCAGTAATTTCTGTGCAACCGTTTTTTGTTCTGTTACATCTGCTGAGGTAGAGGCTGCGCCAACGGCTTCGCTCAGTACAAGTGTGGGTAAATGCTGCAAGTCAATTACTGTTACTGTCCAATTCGTTTGAGTTTGAATGATTTGAGCAGCTTGTCCATCAACAGTAACAAAGTTGGTACGTAAGGCTTCATGGCGATCGATAATTTCTTTTAAACTTTGTTCTAAGGCTGCAACATTAAGAGTTCCTACTAGACGCAAACCAATGACGATACTATATAAAGCACTGTTCGACTCTAACTGATCTAAAAACCACAAACGCTGTTGAGCATAAGACAGTGGTATTTCTGCATTCTCTACCCGCCTTAAGATGGGTGGTGCTGACAGTTCTATATCTTGCTGCTGTAACTGCTGAATCGATGGTGCTAACTCGGCAATTGTTGGTGCAGCAAATAAGCTTCGCAATGGTATTTCTACTTTCAATCTGCTACGTACACGAGAGATGAATTGCGTTGCCAGTAGGGAGTGTCCCCCTAGTTCAAAGAAGTCGTCATGTCTGCCTACAAGCTCTACTTTCAGGACTTGTTGCCAAATTGATGCCAGAATTTCTTCAATGGGGGTGCGCGGAGCTACATATTTCTCTAATAATTCACTACTTGGCTCTGGTGCCGGTAGGGCACGACGATCTATTTTGCCGTTGGGGGTTAGGGGTAAAGATTCTAAGATAACGAAGGCACTTGGTACCATGTATTCTGGTAGCTTTTCTTTGAGGAAGCTACGCAGAACGCTGATTTTAGGTGTCACCTGTGGCTGCGGTACGATATAGGCTACTAGGCGCTTATCACCCCTGGTATCTTCACGGGCTATGACACATGATGCTTGCACATGGGGATGTTGGCTCAGTGCTGCTTCGATTTCTCCCAACTCAATGCGGAATCCCCGGATTTTTACTTGGTTATCGATACGCCCCAGGTATTCGATATTACCATCTGGTAAATAACGAGCCAAGTCCCCTGTTTTATATAAAAGTGCTGAGTGCTGAGTGCTGTTAGCGGTAGCGGGGCGTTTAGCCCGTGCTGAGTGCTGAATTGCCCCCCTGCCCCCCTGCTCCCCTGCTCCCCTGCTCCCCTGCCCCCTGCCTCCACCGAAGGGATTAGGAATGAATTTTTCTTGTGTTAACTCTGGTCGGTTCAAGTAGCCTCTTGCTAATCCTGCACCACCTATGTGCAGTTCTCCTGGCACACCTACAGGTACTGGTTGTAAGTTTTGATCGAGTATGTATATCTGGGTATTAGAAATTGGACGACCGATGGAAATTTTTTGGTCTTGAGTAGTGCATTTAGCGATCGCTGCACAAACACTCGCTTCTGTCGGCCCATAGGCATTGAAGAAGTTTCTTCCTGTAGCCCATTGTCGCATCAGTTCAATAGGACAGGCTTCTCCGGCGACAATGATTGTTTGCAATGTTGGCAGTTCTTCTTGTGGCAGGACTGCCAGTGCTGATGGTGGTAGGGTGACATGGGTAATGCCATCATTCTTTAATCGGTCAATTAAAGGCATACCCGGCATGAGAGAGTCTTTTGTTCCTAAGTAAAGTGTTGCCCCCGATCCAAAAGCCATCAATATTTCTGATATGCAAGCATCAAAACTGAAGGAGGCAAACTGGAGAACTCGACTATCACCAGACAAGCCAAAAGTCTGAATCTGAGCTTGAGCTAAATTGCACAATCCACTATGCTCAAGCATTACTCCTTTAGGTTTGCCTGTGGAGCCGGATGTGTAAATCACATTCGCTAAATGAGTAGCCGTCACTACCTTAATAAGGTTATCCTGTTTGTTTTGCAGAATTTCTGAGCAGACTTCATCTAAGCAAACCAATTTTGCCTGATACTCAGGTAGTTTATCGAGGAGTCGCTTTTGACTCAGTAATACGGAAACTTGAGCGTCTTCAAGCATGAACGAGAGGCGGTCTTTGGGATACTCAGAGTCAAGTGGTACGTAAGCCCCACCCGCCTTGAGGATACTCAACAGTCCCACGACCATCTCTAAAGAACGCTCTACACAAATCCCCACCAGCACATCCGTTCCCACTCCCAAAGACCGCAAATAATGCGCCAAAGAGTTAGCCTGACAATTCAATTCATGGTACGTCAATTGTTGATTCTCAAACACCACTGCCACTGCATTTGGTGTACGCTCTACCTGCTCTTCAAACAATTGATGGATACATTTATCCTGGGGATAGTCTACTTGGGTATCATTCCACTCAACTAATAACTGCTGTTGCTCAGATTGTGTCAACAAAGGTAATTGGTCAATTCGTTGCTGAGGATTTGCTACAACTGCTTCAAGCATTGTTACAAAATGCCCCATCATCCGCTCAATGGTGCTGTCATTAAACAAGTCGGTGTTGTAATTCCATGTACCTTTTAGTGAGCCTGGGGCCTCAAGAATGCTTAAGGTTAAATCAAATGCAGCCCCTTTAGTCTCTGGAATCATCGATTCCACAATCAAACCATCACTATCCATAAGTGACACTTCTGTGTCATTCTGATGGTAGCTATCCCAAGCAAAGGCTACCTGATAGAGTGGCGAAAAACTGGGGTTGCGGACAGGTTGCAGTCGCTCCACCAGCAGGGGAAAGGGATAATCCTGATGCTCTAGGGCATCTAACACACAAGAGCGCGATCGCCCCAGCAACTCTTGAAAAGTCGGTTTTCCTGAAAGGTCTCCTCGCAAAACCACAGGATTAGTAAAGTGATCCACAATCTTTTCAAACTCTGAACGGCTCCAATTCCCCATTAGAGAGCCAATTAAAATATCTTCTTGATTGGTATAACGCAGTAATAGTATTTGTAATGCTGTTAATAAAATTATGTAAAGAGACGTATCTTCTCTCTTTGCTAATTCTGCAAGCTTTTGCCGCAGTTTTTCTTCAACAGTAAAAAAGCTGGAAGCACCATTATAGGTTTGGGTCTGAGGTCTTGGGCGATCTGTTGGCAAATTTAGCAATGGCAACTCACCAGATAGTTGTTGCTGCCAATAAGTCCACAAACGCTCACCTTCTGAACTACCGAGCATTTGCTCCGACCAATTGACGTAATCTTGATACTGATAGTTTTGTGCTGGTAGTTGGGCTGCTACACCTGTGATAATTGCTTTATATAAGGCTCTCAGTTCACCGATCATAATTTCTAAAGACCAGAAATCCCCTACTATCTGATGTAGCGTTATTAAGAGAATATGTTCTTTTGTTGGTAATTTATCAGTTTTATGGTTAATTAATAAATCAAAGCGCAATATCGAACCCTGTTCTAAATCGAAGGAGCGATCGCTCTTTGGAGAAAGCCATTTATTTACATCATCTTGGCCAAGATCGAAAGTTTCTTGGATGCTAAAGTCAACTTGCTGGTTTTCATGAACTGTTTGCACAGATTCCCCATCAATGGTCGCAAAGGTAGTCCTCAAACCTGGATGTCTTTCAAATAAGGCTTGTGCTGCCTGCTTCAGGGCTGGAATATCCAAATTTGTGACTAATTTTGCTGCATAAGTGGCGTTATAAGCGGTATTGCTAGGTGCTAATTGATATAAAGACCAGAGTGCCTGTTGACCGTGGGAGAGGGGATAAGTTGCAGCCTGATTAATACTCTGGGATAAAATTCGGATAATTTCCGGTTTATATTGTTCAATTTCCCCCAATAATTCAGAGGTTAGTGACTTTTTAGGCGATCGGTAGCGCAGTTTTCCTCCATCAATCCAGAGTTCAACATTATTTGCTGAAAGGTTTTCTAAAAGCTCTGTTAAATTCATAGTTTACTATCCTTTAATGAATGCTTTTTTTACAGGAAACAAAGTAATAATTTTTCTCTAACCCTGTTACTTTTAATAGCTTCACTAAGCGTGGTTGTTTAGAAATTAGATAATAATTTTTTCGAGCAAATATTCGTGTTAGTACAACATAAGTGAGTGAACTCATCTTTTAACTTTTTATCTGTATCTCTATTACTACGCAATTGTCTATGATTAAACTTTAATTAATGGTATTTAATTAATCGCATCCTTCTGTTTCATTGGGTTAACTCTTTTTGCTGATTTGAATTTTTTAAATATTTGGTATGTTATTTAACTGCATTAGCCCACCCTACTTAAAGTAGATTTTTTAAGAATTACAATTATTTAGTTATATTTTTCGGAAATTACAGCTATATATCAAATATTCTTACTCAACTATTTCAACTATTTTTTGGGTTTCCACTTTTTGAACATCACTAATTGTTTCTATGCTAAATAGACTTTTTAGCTCCTCTGTAATGGATAAATATTGAATTACTGAATAACTATTGGGACTTAGACAAAAAACACCCATAAAATAGTCTCAAATCTATATACAGAGATATTTTGACATCGTTTTGCTTGGTTTATTGATATATCTAGGTTTGAGCCATTTTTGAGCTAATGGTGTATTTCCCTTGCCCTGTATAGGCTTGAAGCTTGTTTCTGCCTCAAAAATGTTTAAGTCCCGCTATTACGAATTGCTTTTTACTCCGTTCTGCATAAATGTCCTTGAAAATCGCTTCAATTTTATATTGGGCTACAATATTTCTCGACAATTGTTATCAGACTAGCAGGGATTTCTACGCTCCAAAGGGTTTCAGCAGGCTGTGATAGTAGCTGCAACTGTGGCATAACTACCCTCCTGATGTGATTAAGATTATGCCAGAAATACCATCTAACCCAGCCAGTTTTTACGGTTTCATCTATTGAACTTACCTCAAATTCTTACAGTATTAGTTAAGGAATAAAGTGAATATTGACGGCAATCCCTGATATTTAGTAGTACAGAGACTTACTTACCTGATGATCTTTAGAAGTGAAGTAAAAGTTTACCTTTAAATAACCAGAGGTAAGCTTATTTAAAGGTAAACTTTTACTTTAATCTATAAATCATCTCAGATTTGCCAATAAAATGCAATACTACTTAAGAAAATTAAGCAGGTAGTTAAGCAGGCAGTTAAGACAGTTAAGACAGTTAAGACAGTTAAGACAGTTAAACAAATAATAAAGATATTTAAAATAGTTAGTGAATATTGAACAAAAATTCAGAAGTCAGAATCCCTCACGAAGATTGATTCTGACCCACCGCTGATTGAAGACCACCAAATTTACGATTTCGTGGGGGTTTAAACCCGTTTATTCATCCGCCACTCGTACAGAATTCATACCTGTTTTCTGGCTCCTAGATTCTGTTTTGATAATTATTCTTTGGAAGTCTCCTGAAGCCAAACTTTCGCCCGACAAACACGTTTCCTTTGTGAGAGAGAGCTAGACTAGCCCTTTCAAGGTGCGACCAAACGAAAATCATCACTTGCCTGCCAAGCGGGAAAGTCCCCAGGCAACGCTCGCCATCTCACTCCTTCGACCAAAACATAAAAAATCGCGTTTAAGACTTCCCACATATCAACTTCACGTTTGCGACCACCGGGTTTGGGTTCTGGAATTAGGTCACTCATAAACTCATAACCCCATCAATGAGGTTACTCAGATGATTGTACAAGATGAGTTTGACAACCAAGCCTCGGCTCAAGCAGAGTTTGAGGAATATGTTGACCACTTAGCTGACGCACGCAGTAGCGCCAGAAATTGAAATTGACTCAGTGCCAGACGATTTGGGAGAACTGTATCGAGTTTGGAACGGTTCCCAACTTCTGGGAACTTTTTACCAGAATCTTGAAGGCAAATGGATAGCGCAACCCTGTAATAGCGATAAAAGACATTGCTGTGACACTTCTGATTCAGCGCTGCTTTTGATTATTGCTGTCAACGGCTTACTGGTCGCGGATGTAGCTTAGAACTCAATATTTTTGTCATCACTTAGAGACGTGGATTTAACACGTCTCTTTCTTGTTTGAAGCTTTTGATCAACAGAACTATGATCAAGAAAATATTATTAACTTAATACGGTTGCTTATAAAGCTCATTTTCTAGAGCTGCTTGTACTCTCTCAGAGCAATTTCCTCGTAGCGCAGCCAGCCTAATCACCTTCCAAGGCTGAATTTCTTCTCCGCAATCATCAAGCCGCTTAATTGCCCATTTAATACGCCGAATCTGAAAATCCTCTACAGTTTCTGTGACTGATTCTAAATAAACCTTAGTCAGTGGCATTTCTGCCAAATGTTTTTCGAGTAGTGCTAGTAAGCCAATATTTTTCCCTATCTTGCCAATAGTTATTCTCGCAGGTTTTTCTGCACTCAGAAGCGATCGCACAGCATTTTTTACCTTTTCGAGAACTTGCTTGTCTCTTTCTACCCAGTCAACTTTACCGACGGAAGGGAAAGGCATTTTTAAAGAAGGCGAATTTTTGTTGAGCCACTCTTTATCGTTTCTGTATAGCCAAATATATGTTGCCTTAGCTAATGCCCTGAGAGTAGTTTTCGATGTCTCTGGGTACTGCTTTTGTAAAGCTTTCCAAGCTTCCCTGTATTTTACTTTGCGATCGCTGGCTAAATTTAGATTTGAGTCTAAAACTTCCTCTAAGTCTACTAGCTGATTTTCCTGTGAAGATTTCCAAAAAGTTTTTAGCTTAAGTATGGCAGTATAGCGTTTTACTGTTCTGGAATCGACCTTGAGTTGTCTTGCTGTCTCCCGTAGACCTAACTTTTGGATTTCTACCAGTTCTTTTAGCTTTTGCTCCCAGAATTGACCGTATGTCAAGACTTTGCCAATTCGCTGCTTATCTTCATCAGTTTCATCAGGGCCAGTTCTGCAATAAACCATCCCACAGGAACAATAAAAAGCCGTTAGGTACTTTTTATTATCCAAACAGTGAGTGACAACAAGATTAGTTATCACTGGCTTGAGGTAGTGGTCTACCGCAGCATTTAGACACAGCCAAGACCCCTCACCAAAAGGTTTATACTGATAATCCGTATTGAAAAATTCCTCGATAGAATTCGTCAAAAATCTAATTACCAGTAGATGTCTGATGGAATGAAATGACTTTCTATGCTTCCTAACAATGCTGAATAGCCAGTTTTGCTCATTTTCGTAATTCACCATTGAGTTAACAGCCTCAAGCATTTCAGCACCATAAAAGAACAAGAAATTATCTAGTAGCCTCTTCTGGTTTACTCGCCCGGTTGCCGTTGCAAAATTTTTTTCAATCAATAAAGCTATATATTTTCTTTGAAACCACTCTAGTTCTTTAGAGAAAAGATTACTAGTTATCAACCATGAAATATCTTGAGCCAGCAGTCGTAACTTCTTTAAAGTCTCTTGACTGTAAGTCTGTTGTATCGGTACAACAGGACAGTTTTCTTGGCTTGTAGCATAGTATTCATGCCTGTTAAAACCTTGCATAAAAATTGTACTATCTTGCAAAGTCACACCATGAACTGGGCAAACTAGAACCCCTGGTGTTTGGTGTAGTCTATGCCAGTAGGACTCACCATAGTTTTGCAAATCTTCTTCCAAACATTTTGGGCAAAATCGTAGATACCTCTGCATCTTCAACGAACTTGCCATAATTCCGGTTCTGGTATGAATATCTCCTCCGAAATCTGCTTTCATAGACTCCATCACCTGGCTGGCTCTTTTTGGTGGTAGGAAAACACTGTAGAAAGGATAGAGGGTATATTTATATATCAAATCTTCTACTTGATAATTCGAGATAAATTGTAGATTCTCAATCAACGAATTAAGGTTAGAAGGTAAGTCAACAGTAGCTATTACATCTTGAGAATTAAATAGCTCTCTTAGAGTTATTTTTGGACTTGTGTTACCACTCCTAATGTGGTAGCGAGCCAAGATACTGTATAAAATTTCATCTGGATAAGGGGCTGGGAAAAAGCCAAGCATAGATTCTTTCTTATGTTGAAACCTGAAAAGAATATTTTTGTAAATTCCAAAGTGTTTCAAGTTTGTGGCGATCGCCTTCCACACCTTTCTCTCTACAGCAAACAAAATTATGAGGATTTTTGTCCTCTATCATCAAAAATTTAGGTATTACACAACGCCTATATTATTAATAATTCAGGTATTACACAATAACTAAATATCTTTGAGCAATTTATAGAATCTACCCGTAGTGCTTGCTGTTGACTATGATTTAGGAGGTGTGTAATAGCTGGGTACTAATGGGAAAGAAAGGGCAGAAAGGACAAAAAGACGTACCAGAGATGTACGACGAGGTGAAGAAAAGGGTCAACCTAGCCCTTACTCCCACTGGTATTGAAGGATTAGATGCGATCGCTTCCAATTTTGATATAAGCAGATCGGAGCTTGTGGAGAGAATTGGCAGACGACTGATTTGCCTAGATGTAAATTCCTTCACTGAGGAGGAGATGGAAGGCATAAAAAAGCACTGGCTGAATTGATTGCTATTTACAGCGATCAGTTGAACGGTCAGGGTTTGTTTACTGGTCTTGGTGCAGTTGAGGGCGATCGCAAATTGCAACTACAGAAGCAGATTGAGCAATGGGAACAAATTCGCACAAAAATTTCGCATGAAGAGGAGAGGCTTGAAGGAAATTTTTGAAGCATAAACTATGGCAACGAGAAGTAGGATCTTGTTTAACGCCTGACGACATCTAATGTTAAAGAACCGCGATCGCCTCCTGCACCAATTGAGCAGCCGAGGACTGCTCAACGTCTGACGACATCTAATGTTAAAGAACAGGGTTCTTTTGTTTGTCCCCATTCAAACAGGCAAACTGCTCAACGTCTGACGACATCTAATGTTAAAGAACTGCTTGCTGCTTGGTGCGACCCCCATCATTTCTGTCCTGCTCAACGTCTGACGACATCTAATGTTAAAGAACTTATATTTTCGCCAATCATAATGAAAACGCTGAATTGCTGATTCAGTAAAGAATACCGACTTTTTATCTCTTTATGTCGGCTCAACAAGCAGATATCCTTGTCAAAATCTAAATATCCTCTTTTTTCAACTAGTTTGAATTGTAGTCCACGATAAATCCGGTGGTTGCCATAGTTGGGACTCTTGAAGCTCATAACACTGCCAGCGCGTTTTCTTAGGGACTTCCAAAGAATAAATTGTCCCAAAAAACTAATCTTTTAGCAGTTAAACAATAATGATAATCATTATTAGGGAGGAGAGCGGCAGCCGACGGCTGCCGCTCTCCTCCCCCTTTGTAAGCATGAAAAAATCTACACTCGCGGGAGCAAATCGCAAAGTGAAGTTATGTTTATTTAAGACTATAAAGCTATAAATTACTATTTATAACTTACGTTTTGGCAAAATTAATATCAATAAACCAATTACCTAAATTAGGGAAAAGTTCGTTTTGAGAATGAGTCAAACGCTCAATTTGTTTCTCAATTTCCGACATAGATTTTTTTGTGAGTTTCACTCCGGTGGCATAAGTCCCCGTAACTAACTTAACAATTGGATGTTTACCCTTCCATGTCATACTAGCAGCGAAGTTTAAAGCCGTTTCTATTTCATCTAAAATGCTACCATTCCAATGATTTTCTAATACTGCCCATGTCCTCTCTATCGGATTATATTTGCTATGGTAAGGAGGATAATAGGCTAAACGTATATTCAATGAGTGTTTTTGGGCGAACTCTACTATCCGTTTCATGAATTGGGTACGCCGAGAACTATTCTCTGGGCCATTATCTTGATTAAGCAGTAGAGTTTGAATATGCGAAAAACGAGATTTTTCTTTTAACCAAAAATCCTCTAAAACATCAACTATAAAATCGCTTGTAACTTTCGATTCGGTAAAATATAAAAAAAGCTCATCTAGTTCTGGAAGGAATATTCCGTAAGGAGTTACGGTTGTTTTGGGATGATAATCATGGTCATCAGCTTTAACCGAAGCCCGGCTTTTACCTCCTCGGTCAAATGAACCAATTTTGACGCGAGCTTTCCCATCCAGCGAGAGACGTAAAATACTTTTGTCTTCAGACGCATTTTGATTTACTATCTCTAGTTGCTTGAAGATTGCGTCGGTTTGGGGAATTTTTTTTGAGGTTGAACTTTTGCTACTCTTCTCAAGTTATAGCCCAATTCATTAAGTTTTAAACGAATCGTTTCTGACGTAGGTAAATCTTCATCACTATAACCATATCTTTCTATTAGCTGCTTTTTAACTTCAGTCGCTCCTAAACGAGTATATAGTCTTTGACTTTTAAAAGTTGGGTCTGTCTGACTTTGGGAATCTACTATATTTTCTATGTCTGTTAAAAGATTTGGTAAGTGTAATTCTGCTTGATAGCGTCCTTTAGCACTCATATTATCAACACAAGTAATGCCGCTTGTTAATTCTTTCATCCCTTTACGGATAGTAGCTCGATTCCAGCCCAATTCTATTTCTGCAAGTCTCTGCCCTCCTAGACCTAAACCCTGTACTGTTGACGCTAGAAATTTGCGTTTTGCAGCTCCTTTTAATTGAGATGCTGTTTGTTTCAATAGTTGTTTCAGTGAAGAAGTTAATACTATAGACACCCCTGCTGCACCCGAAATTTCAATTATTATTACTGAATTTACTACAAAAAGGGAGAAAGCGGCAGCCATCGGCTGCCGCTTTCTCCCTCTCCTACAATGATTATCATTATCTTTTGCTGGGATGTTTTATTTTTTGGAAGTCCCTTAGACCCAACATGGTCAACCCAGTAAGGTAGGGTTAGCGAACCATCTTCATCTGTAACTAACCACCACAGCGACTCAGCATGATAGTTCTCAGGTAAAAGGGTAACAGTATTGATTAGATCCCGACTTTCACCTAAACACAGTCCACCAAATCGATTGATAGAAGCTGGGTTCGCAAATGCCTGCTGCAAAAGTTCTGCTAAAGTAGGCTTTGCTTTGTCTGTTTTCACCCAAACTACAAACTCAACGTTCGTTAGCAACTCTTGGTAATCAGGTTTAGCATTCTTAGGGTGGTGGATATCTTTCGTTTTAAACCTGCGAAAAGTCCGAATTACAATAGATTTTTCTGGTTTAGACAAGAGCGCGATCGCTAATTGAGTTCCACAATGTTTATAACGATCTGTCTCACCAATCAGAGAAAGTAACATCCCGTACACCGTAGAAGGTGGAGGTACTGGATACGTTTCAGCATATTCTCTAGCACGGGAGTGACGAAAACAAGCAATAGCTACTTCAACTTTCAAAGCAATTGTTGTCATCTTAATCGCTCCCCGATGACAACTGCAAATCTTCAGCTATGACCTGTTTTAATGCTTTGACTGCCGACTTCACTCCAGGAAACACATTTGCTCCCAAATCTTCTAAACCCTGAGAAATTAAGCCTCCAATCCATAATTCTTTGGGATCAATATCTCCTACCTCTACCTGTCGTACTAAGTTGGATACTGACAAATTTCCCAGTTCGTCTTGCTCAAAGCAATATAGAAAACGAGGGGAAAAATCATGTGTCCACCGCAGTACAATACTTTCAGGGGAGAAATCATACAAAAAACGGGCATGATTTCCCGCCACTTCACCAATCGAAATCAAACCATCTAGAACAGGATGGATGCGAGATTTATCTTTGAGGCTATCAGGTGTCAATGCAAAACCATATTGATAACGAGTAGCATGAATTTCTGTGGCATAAAGGGAATTTCGTCCTTTGACTCCACTGACAGCATTAAAGGTAATGTCTCCCGTAAAGGGTATCATTGACACTGCACGGGTAACTTCTAATACACCTCGTCTAGCAGTTATTTTTCCTTTAGGCTTTTGCTTTCCCTTACGTGGAGAAGTTTGTTTATCCCTACCTTTAGAACTTTTTTTGTTCTCATCTTGAGAGGCTGAGATGCTTCCTGGGTCTCACCTTCAGACTCATCTGACGCTTCCACTTTTGCTGCTTCTGCCTGCATAAATCCCAAAACATCATCATCAATGAAGTGAATATCATCAAAGTTGGGGTCTTGCCAAACATGATCCGCTACTGGTTGAGCGTTCTCATCCCAACGTCGATTCACCGGATAGCCAACATTTTGCCAGTAGTACCGTAATGCCCAACGAATAGCCTCAGATGAAATGGTAGTATGAACTTCACCTTTCCAAATTAATTTTTGTAAGGGAGTTATATTACCTTCATTTTCCCCACGATTATTAGCTGCGGTTCCATAGCTAGTCAAAATATTGCCGAATAAATGAAGCATTTAAAATTGCCGATTAAGTTCCTGTTTTGTATTTGATTAAGTCAAAAGATGTGTAATTATTCACTATTAGAATCAGAGATTTCCGATATTTGTTTCTCAACCATATTGCTTTTTGGATAACTAGCAAGAGCAATAAAAGTTAAATCTCTGGTTACTTTCCAATCCATTATCCCAGAAGTTAATGGCAGTAATTCTTCCCAGTGTTTTTCTAAAATGGAAAGTTGACCTGCTCTTCCCCAAAACTCCGCAATAAATTTCCGAAAATTTTCAGCATTTGTACAACGTCCTAGTTGCGATAAAATACGTATATTTTCTCGCTCGATTTGAGCATATTGACCTTCATTTGTTCGTCCATAAATTTTAGCGTATATTTTCTTCAATGCCTCATGACAAGCTTTAATGAAGAGTTTTTGACTTTCTAGATTCCATTCAGCGTTTTGAATCATTTTATAAACTCCATCATTAGTAATAAATTTAAATAAACTTTTATTTTTAAAGATTGTATATAAATTAGCCCACCAAGGAAAGCCTTTTACTAAGTTATCGGCAATTGTTCCCGTAAACACATCGCTAATGATAATATTTTTATTTTTATATTTAATAATTTGGTACTTGGGAAAATAAATACGACTAAGCTTATAGATAAAATCTATTATTTCAGTCGCTTCTACCACTGCTATTTCTATGCGAGTTTTTTGCTGCTTTGACCAAATTACCGTTCCAAACAATATTACTTGGCATCGTTTTACTTGAGCGGGTGTAGGCAGTTTTATAATTGTTTCGTAAGTAAGGTATTTTAATGCAGCATCTCCTAAGCTAGATACATGAAAATTCTTGTAATCTAAGTTTCTCAAATTCCAGTATTCCTGGGCATAAACTTCTAAGTCAACCACTTCAGGTATAACTAGGGCATATTGTATATGTTCCAGTTTGGTATGCGATCGCAAAACAAAATAGTGGCAAGCAACAAGAGCATATAAAAGAGCAAAAGCCAATTGTGGTTTCTCTTCAAACCTAGTTTCTTTTGTAAAAGCGACATGACGAACTACAGATCCTGGATATAGCCACCCTGCTACACCAATTGATTTTCCTAATAATTGACCTTGTTTATCACAGAGTTGTTTAGCAAAATGTTGATGAGCATAGGAAACTGCTTTCTTATACTCGACATCGATTTCTATACATCAACATACGCGATCGCAATCTCTCAGCAGGCTCAAGCAAATAAATTTCAGGAATCCCCAAGCGAATTGTATGTTTGCCAATTTTCAGCGACTTACCTGCTAACGGATAAACCAAACGCACTTGATCTACTGGTAGCCGAATCCGAAGCCTAGAATTTTTAGTTAGCTGAATTACACCTTCCTTCGGAATACCTGCAATAGTATGAATTCCAACTGTATTTAACTTATGAAGTTCAGATTCAAAGTGGGCGATCGTAGAAAATAACTCATGGCCGTGGTCAAGAGGTACTGTCTCACCAATCAGGTTAAATTGTACCAACTCGAATTACTGGGACTCTTACAATATTGTACTTAATTTAAAATTTTTTCCACAATTTCCTGGCATTTTGTGACATTTCTGAAGATATTTGCCGGATAGGAAGTTGGAAATAGGTTGCTACTTTCACTCATAATACTACCCAAGAACTTTGAGGTCATAGATTGAATATCATCAATTTGTACTGGGGTTAAATCAGATGATATGCTAAAAAAATTCTCTGGTAAGGCTTTGTAAACCAGGTGTAGTATGAGACGATTACTATGAGTAGCAAATAACTTTTCTCTTCCATCTCGTTGTTTTTGTACTTCTGATAATTTATTCTCTACTACTCTTAAGATTTGAACTAATTTCCAAAGGTTAGAACCATTTACTGATCTATTAAAGAGAGTTTTGTATGGAGGTTTTTCTATATCTTCCCATAAAACACCAATTTTATCTTTAACTCGCGTGGCGAAAGAAACCTCATTCTGTTTGCACGCTCGACTAATTGTAGCTTCATTTAAATCAAAACCTTTTTCTCCATCTGGGATTGATTCACCTGACTTATAAGTATAAATAATTCCTTCTAAGTGAAGTTCATTTTTTATTCTTTCTTGCTCTGGATCGAGAGCTACAAATTCTCGACGATCAATTCGGTTCTGAGTATTGTTGAATCGAGTAATTTCTGTAGCAAATTCTTCAGGACAATTTTCTAAGGAAATAAAACGAATAAGAACTCTTGCTTTTTCAACTTGCTCAGGAGAATTTTGATATGCTCTTGCTATCGATCCAACAGTCTGAGCGCCATTAACTACTTTGACATCTTTACATTCAAATATACCCGTGTCTCTTCCACTACCGCCAAGCGGTTTTTTCCCAATACTAGAACACAAAGCTGTTATGCCATTGTTATAATACCAAAATTTTTCCGGTTCTTTTTTTAGTGTATTGATAATACCTTCATTAACTTCACTATCTTTTACAAAAAGCCTAATATTTGAAGAGAACAATTTAGGAGAATGTTTAGTCCACCAATCAGCTACTTCCCTAGCAGACACTTGCCCATAATATGATTGATAGGGTTCTTTTGTTTGTCCCCACTCAAATAGGCAAACATCTAAATTTATAGGATTGCCAGATGCTCCTTGAGATATTATGTTATATATATATGCCTGGTTATAAACTCTCATACTAAGAATATCTGATGAATCGTTCATCTCACCTAATAAATCATCCAATTCTCTTTTTGGTTCATCTGCTAAGGGAGTTTGACCTGAATAGACAAGAATTATTTCAAATCTTGTTCCTGCGTCATTCAGCGCTTCTTCAATATCTGGAGTTTTATTATTAAATTTTGAGTTGAATCTGTCATATCTAGCATTTACCAAGTCTTTAAAACCTCTAGTAAATTTCATTACCTCATCTGTTTTAACACTACCTTTACTGTCTTGTTTCCATTTGGACTGTAATACATACATTATTTTTTCCCGCCTGTCAAAATAAAGCGAATCTATTCCATTATCCTGTCCACCATCAACTATCGATTTTGATGCTTCTTGAGGAGAGATATTAGCTAAAACCATCAAAGTAAATGCAGCTAGACTTCTTGTTAAGAAAATTAACTCTCTGTCTGTTTCAGATTTATTTTGATAATCTGATAAGTCAATCAAACCATTAAATGTTTTTTGAAGGTATGACTTTATTTGACGTAGATGGATTTCACTCATAATGTTGGTAGATGTAATTAACTTGTATGTTATAGGCTCAAATTTTTACAGACTTGTCTGTAGTATAAAGACGTTGTAAAAATATACATTCAGGTTTTTGCGATCGCATTTGGATAATTTTACCCTTTACTGCAAATCCAGCGAATAGTTACTTAAGTATTAATAAATATATTATACTTATAATCATTGCCATAAAAATGGCTTCTGCAAGCCATAGAACTTCTTCAGAAGCCATTACACTTTAAATTGAAGTATAAAATTATACTATTCTACCGTGACACTTTTTGCCAAATTCCTTGGTTGATCGACATCTAAACCGCGACGGGCGGCAATATGATAAGCCAATAATTGCAGGGGAACTACTGTAAGGATGGGAGAAAGTAACTCTTCTACATGAGAGACGGGAAGAAGATCGTTAAATATTTCCGCAGCTTCGCTATCGTTGACGGGAGTCACGCCAATTAAGCGAGAATCTCTGGCTTTGGCTTCTTGGGCATTAGAAATAACTTTTTCGTAAATACTACCAGGGATTGCGATCGCAACTACTGGTACTTTCGCATCTAAAAGTGCGATCGGGCCATGTTTCATCTCTCCAGCCGGATACCCTTCAGCATGAATATAGCTGATTTCTTTTAATTTCAATGCCCCTTCCAAAGCAATGGGAAAGTTAATTCCTCTACCCACAAAAATGAAATCTTGAGTTTCAGCAAATTCATGGGCTAGCTGTTCAGTTAAACTTTCCTGATTTGCCAAAGTCGCTTCAATTTCTTTGGGAATCTGTCGCAACCCATTAATAATTTGATCTAGTGTATCTTTTGAAACTGTCTGACGACGAGCTGCTAAATCCAATGCCAAAGCATAAAACGCCATCAGTTGAGCAGTAAAAGTTTTTGTCGCCGCCACCCCAATTTCAATTCCTGCTAGGGTACTGATGACATGAGGTACTAGATGACCAAGGCTGCTTTCAGGACGATTGGTAATGCCCAGTAGTCGCGCTTGATATTTGGGTTCTTTCCCTTGGCGACGTTCTTTTTCCATCGTCAAAGCTGCTAGGGTATCGGCTGTTTCACCTGATTGGGTAACACCAACGATCAAGGTGTTAGCCGTCACGGGTGATGGTGCATAGCGATACTCAGAAGCGTAATGCACCTGAGTTGAAATTCCTGCTAATTGTTCAATTAAATATTTTCCAATTAATGCTGCGTGCCAACTGGTACCACAGGCGACGATCTGAATTTGTTCTAAATCGGTATATAAATCTTCAGGTAAACCAAGATTGATTGGTGATTCGGTAGATTCGGTTGGGTTAAAGTATGCGTCTAAACTCGCTCTTACTACTCCTGGTTGCTCATGAATTTCTTTGAGCATGAAATGTTTGAATCCCTGCTTTTCTACCATTGCCGGATTGAAGTTGAGCAGCCGGGGTTGTTTTTTCAACCTGTCGCCAGCAAAATTGTAAATCTCAACGCCCAAAGGTGTGAGGCGGGCAATTTCGCCATTTTCCAGAGGTAGCACTGCACGGGTGTAAGCAACGATCGCAGGTGTGTCAGAGGCACAAAATAACTCCCCTTGACCAAAACCAATTACTAAAGGTGCTTGTTGGCGAACAACAATCAATTCATCGGGGAAATCAGCAGAAATAACTGCAAGTGCAAACGCTCCACGCAAATGGTTAACGGCTTGGCGAACTGCGTCGATGAAGGGAGATGAAGGGGGAAGATTCTTTAAAAATTCGGCTATCAGATGGGGAATGACTTCGGTATCGGTTTCAGAACGAAATTCGTGTCCTTTTGCTTTGAGTTCCTCGCGTAACTCGCGGTAGTTTTCGATAATGCCATTTTGCACCACTGCCACTCGCTTTGCTGTATCCAAATGGGGATGGGCATTATACTCTTCTGGTTTGCCATGAGTTGCCCAGCGTGTATGACCAATACCAATTTGGGCAGGGGTTTCTATTTGTTCCAGTTTAGAACGCAGGTTATGGAGTTTACCCTTTGCCCGCACACAATTTACCTCACCTTCCCAAACAGTGGCGATTCCAGCCGAATCGTAGCCCCTGTACTCTAGTTTCTCCAGTCCAGCTAGTAAAATGTCTGTCGCTGCTTGAGTGCCTATATATCCAACAATTCCGCACATTCTTCACGCCACTTTTTTTCAGGATGATTAAATCCAGTATAGTAGGTAGCATAAAGTGGACGTTTTGCAAAGAAAAAGGGAGTGATTTACTCCCCTACCACTAGTAGTTCGCCTTGGCAACGCAAGCGGGGAAAAGGGTAAGGGGGAAAGTGGGGTCCCCTCTGGGGATAAGGGGCAAGGGAAAAGGTTTTTTATCCCTTACCATGAGTCCCTTTAACCTTTACCCAACCTCCACCTAACATTTTTAGGTTGGCAGACTACTAGCTATTGTTATGGATTTTAGGTTTTTTTACAGCGGATTCGCCGTCAGCTTTTGACCTGACGGTACAAATACAACTTCTAGGATTTAGATACCCAGAGATTATATCCCCAATCTAAAATTGCGATTTCGTAAGGCGGGCAGTGTCCCCTCTACGATCGTAAAGGTGCTTGCTATTGAGACAATTAAAAGTCTTGAGTGCTGAGTTCCGAGTTCTGGGTTCCGAGTGAAGAATCAAGAAATTGTGTTTCTGATTTACTTCTTTTTGTCTCAGCACTCAGCACTGGGCACTCAGCACTCAGCTTTTTAGTAAGCTAGACCCATACTGCGAGTTGTTTCAGCGCCCAGGTAAACCCGGATGCTCAAAAAGTCGGTGGGACAAGCAGTTTCGCAGCGCTTACAGCCCACGCAGTCTTCTGTACGGGGTGAAGAGGCAATTTGAGCAGCTTTACAGCCATCCCAAGGAACCATCTCAAGTACATCAGTAGGGCAAGCGCGGACGCATTGGGTGCAGCCAATGCAGGTATCGTAGATTTTTACGGTATGAGACATTGAAAAAACGGCTCCTTTCGAGTGTTCTTTTCTGCGAAAGAATCATAATCAACGCATAGTCTACCGCAGTGGTTGATAGGCCGTAATCAAAAGGCTACATAACTTTAAACAATGTAATAAGCACCGTTAAAATTTGCTTTTGCGAGATTATCCCTATTGACTGATAATCAGCAACATCATCAGAGCGTATTTCCCACAGTTACATACCATAATAGGGTTTAATCGTAAAGACAAATGAAACAAAATTAAAAGTAAATAGGGACATCTCCATAATTTTAACTATGGGGATTTTGGTTAATAATTTGATTTTGCGATCGCCACATCTCCGTGTAAATGAAAACAATTTGGCAATCTACATTACGCAAAAACTTGTTTTCATTACTGAATAAAACTGCTGAGTGCGATGTAAATGATTAATTTCGAGATTGCGATCGCACTCAGCAATTTTTTTGCGATCGCTCACTAATAACTTGTATATTTAATTTTTTAGGCCTGGTAATTTCATAATATTTTTTCCTACATATCATCAGAGGATTTCAGAAATTGCAAACTCATCATTTATAGTAGCAATTTGTGTTTGAATATTTGGCAGGGTAGCGGTTACTTGCAGTTGTTCATCTAGATTTTTAGCATCATTAAAATTATCTTTTACATATTCCCTTTCTCGGATTTGTCGAACAATACTTTCTAACAACCAAAGTTGTTCTTCCACAGACAAGGCAAGGATAGAGCGCTCAATTTCTAGTAAATTCAATGAGATCATTTTACTTTTGATTCCTAGTCAGATGTATTTTTCAAAGATATTATATTCAGTCTATCTGGTTAACCTAGAGCATGGCCAATTCCTCATCATTTTCCCCACGCCTATCATTTCACAAATCATCAGAGATTGCTATAAATAACTATAAAGCCGTTTTATTACTTTTTAATTAAGTATTACTGCTGAAGCAAAATGTACGCTAAACTGACTACATGAATTACGAAACAGCTAGGAAACTCCTCATAGATCAGACAATCACAACCGAGGAAAACCCAGATGCGCTGTTAACGCGTATGAAACAGGGCAAACCGCCGGTACCCGGTCAGATCACTTCGATTTTGTTGGCATTGAAAGTGGTGTTTGAAGCCCTCAAAGATGCAAAGAACGTAGACCGAGAACTGGCTTTAGCCCTTTATCAGTTAAGCATTAAGGCGCAACAACTATTTGGTGCAGGGCGTAAAGCCGGGGTTGATTGGCCACCACTACTCAAAGAAGATTTACTACGAATTTCCTTAGCAGCTGAAAGTATCTTTTCGGGTATATGGCAAACCTTAGCGACTATGGAGTTGGGGAAGAGATGAGGGAGAAATCAATTCAAAATTCAAAATTCAAAATTCAAAATTCAAAATTCAAAATTCAAAATTCAAAATTAAAGAACTTCCGCCTCCTGCCTCCTCTTGTCGCCCACTAACGAATTTGCAGTTCATTTTCTAACTTGCCTAAATCAGTTTTGAGCAAAACGGTCATTTGACCGGTAAAAGCTTTGCCATTCTTGGGTTGGGCAACTTCCACCCAATATACATAGCGATCGCCTACTCGTAATTCTCCCTTTAAGGCTTCCCGAATCGGAGTTTTAGCCAGACGTGCGGAATTAACTACCTTCTGGTTGGGATATTGATACACAACTTGGGCGCGATCGTAATCTTGATAAATCTCCAAGCCATAAATCACCCGCAAGGATTCTTGGAGACGCGCAAATGTCATGCCGTTAATAGCATCATACATAGTAATGCGCTCAGTCCGAATTGTGCCCCGGTCTTTGGAAAACTCCACCCTACCAGGAGGCAATACCGACGCTTGAAAAGTGAATCGTTGGGCAGCAGTATCAGTCTTTTGCACAAATAATTGCTCCCCTCTCCTGGGGCGGAGTGTCGGATGTGCTTTAATCCAAGTGCCTACCTCTTCTGTACTTTGTCCTGGTAAAGCATTGGCTTGGGAATCAAAAAGCGTTCCCATACAGAGCCAGGGCACTAGAGAAAAAGGCAAAATTAAACAGTTAAGTAGAGATTTTTTGAGCATTTTGCTGTTCAGGATTTTTATAGAAATTTCCCCATTTGGGATTAACCATAGTCTTCCCGTTTTTCAGCAAAATTACTTCAATGGATTGTAGCGATCGCGCATCTAAGCCTTTATGGATCGCCGTAGGGGCTAAGATTGTACGGACAAGAAGATAAATTTTGGGACTGGGAGATTCAGAACTCATTATATTGGGTATTGGATTCTGCCTTTAAAGAAGATGACTATTGATGACAAATTAGTACTTCGACAAAACTTGATGGAAGTGAGAAATTCCATATTCAATATCTGCAAACTGAAGTACACCATAAGCTTTAGAATGAACGCTTGCTTGTAGCGATCGCACCACCCCAAAGTCTTCATTTAACACCCGCTCAAATTCCGGTCTAAATTCATCCTGCTTATAAGGAAATGCTTCAATCTGTGCTTTTGTTTGATAAATGAAAACCTCAAACTTAGTTCTTGTGGGAGATAAAGGAGTCAGCCGAAAAACTGAAACTTTGTCTCTTGCAGTATTCACCATCATATTAGGAAAGATGAAGCCCTGATACGATTGTCCCCTTGGTTCTCCTGAAAAAGCGGGGTGATCTTTGACAAATTCATCATCTGTAAAAGGAACAAATATCTGATAGTGTCGCCCAGTTGAAGTGTAAATAATATTCTTCGGATCGAAACACTTTAAACTTTGGGCATGAACAACTGACAAATGATAACACTCTAGATAATTTTCAATGGGAAATTTCCAATTGGCTGGCTCTTCATAAAACCAACGATCGACCTGCTGAAGTTCCTGCCAAGAGTGCTGATATTGCTCTAAATAGGCTGAGAATCCGGCTAAATAACTGACTAACGATTCGCCTTCTGCTTCTGAGCAAATAAAGATAAAGCCGCCCCATGTCTCTACTCGTCCCTTAGCTAGATAGACAGCCGACTTCTCTAAATTGGGAAAACACTCAGCGCGAGGTAAACCTTTAAGATTGCCTTCATAATTGAAGTTCCAACCATGATACGGACAACGCACCCGTTGACAATGACCCTGCCCTTGCAACATCTGCGCTCCGCGATGCGGACAAACATTGTGCATTGCTTGCAATTCACCATTATTATCTCGAATCACGAACATGGGTTGATCGCCAACTTGGCAAGTTAAATAATCCCCAGGATTAGGTAGATCGGATTCACGTCCTACAAACTGCCAGGTGTTACGCCAGATAGTTTGCTGCTCGTAAGCAAAAATTTGCTCGCTAAAGTAGTAATCACCAGGTAGTCCAAATTTTGGTTTATTACTATTAGGAGTTTCATCTACAAATGATGAATGGGTGAAGATATTCATAGTGTTAAGTTCTATTTAATCAGTGGTGTTGAGCGATCGCTGTAGTCAGAACAACCTCAGATGAGATTGCCTCTTGTGCTAATTCCTGCCACCAAGCTTCCATCGCATCGATCGTTGCCCGAAACCCTGCTGCAAACTCTCCAAATTGTTCGGGTTGGATATATGCTGCCAGAGATATTCTCAAGCCTGCTTCATGTTCAATTTCCCACTCATCTAAATGTTTGCTAAAGAAATATTGCAAATCTTTGGGCATTGCTCCTTCTAGCAACCACTCTACAAGTTGCACGATCAGAGTTAATTCTGGAATTGAGGTTGCCTCGATCGCATAGGTTGCTCCCAGCACATTAGGTAGTTGTTGCTCAAATATCGATTGCACAGTTCTTAACAATTTGGATGTAGCGATCGATGGCGTTGCGTTCTTCACAGGAACACTCAGTCCTTGTTCTAACCCTTCAGCTAAAAGCGTGTAATGAGAAATTCCTTGTGTACTTTTGCCCATCTCTTCGGCAATGTTTTCTTTGAGTTCTTGGGCTACAATGTCCCATTCTGCTACCAGCGCTTTCTGTCTTGCTAATTCAGTGAAACCCACCAACTCCTTTGGAAAAATCGAATATTGCTGCATGATATAAGCAATCTGAGCAAAGCTTGCTTGACTCAGCATTTGTGCAACAGGATTTTTTGTAATACTAAATGCCAGGTAATCCTGAGCGAGCAGTTGATTTAGCTGCTGAGTTAGGCAATCGAATGTGTTCACAATTTTAGTCCTTTCAAAAGTTGAAGTAGTGTCGGTCGATTTGTCTCAAAAGTTGGTGTAAATATAAAAAAGGTGATACTAGCGGCAATATCAAAACCAAGCAAAATTGATGCGTAAAATTAATACGCATTTCACTAGCCCGATCGCCAAGTATTTCTGAATACAGGCAAGGCAAAATTGATACTCAGTTAGCTTGGTTGATTACCAAAGATTTCTGAATACTGATATCAGGACTAAATTTGCAAACGGTGATACTAGCGGCATATCAAAACCAAGCAAAATTGATACGTAAAATTAATACGCATTTCACTAGCCCGATCGCCAAGTATTTCTGAATACAGCTAAGACAAAATTGATACTCAGTTAGCTTGGTTGATTACCAAAGATTTCTGAATACCGATATCAGGTCTGAAATTGCAAACAGTTAATTTATGAAGTTTTTGGCATTCTTGATTGCCAGATTTGGTTTTTGGAATTCAAAAACCTTGAATTTTTATTTCTACAAATATTAAATCATTATAAACATTAATACTTCATTAAGATTATTAAAGTAATGTTTAGCTACTGAAACATTTTTCAAATCGCATTATTAAAGTAAACTTAATTACTAAGTATTAATATTTAGTAAATCACATTAAATATCCCAAATAGCAGGACAAAGATGTATTTATCTTGTTCGCAGAAGCAAGGAATGAGCTTGATTGAGGATAAAGTTCGGGAAGATGAAACACAAATTATCTGAAAAATAGTATAAATACAACTAAGTGATATTCCTGGTATTTGATAGTATGAAGTTTGTGATGGGTAATCTAGGTTAAGCCAAGACTTGAGCGAACCAAGATTTACCACTTATGAAGATACATCCATCTAGCAAAGTCCGTGCATTTTCATTACACCTTGTTCTGATCGTTCCTTTCGTATTGCAAGTTTTTGCCATCGTGGGACTGGTTGGATATGTGTCATTTAAAAATGGCGAGAAAGCGGTGAACGATCTGGCGGATCAGTTGATGGAACGAACTAGTGGTGAAGTAAATCAACATTTGGATGCTTACCTGTCGATTCCCCATAAAGTTATCCAGTTAAATGCGGATGCAATTAATATGGGATTGCTGGATGTGCGCGATCGCCTCAAGGTTGGTAAGTATTTCTGGCACGAAATGCAAGCTTATGACCTAACCTTTATCAGCTTGAACCTAGCAACTGGAGAAGGAACTGGAGCCGGCCGCTACGATGGCAAAACGGTGACAATCGATGATAATGCAATCAAAACTCCAAGTCTGCCGAAAAATACGAAAACTTACTTAACAGATAATCATGGCAACCCAACCAAAGTGATGACAACCAGTACTTGGGATACCGTCAATGAACTTGCCTATACTGAACCTGTGAAAGCCGGAAAACCTATCTGGGTTCGCATTTATACTTATTACGATCCTGCTTATCCCCCCTATATTGTGGCATCGGCAGGTCGTCCGATTTATGATGCCAGCAAAAAACTGATTGGTGTTGTCGGGGCTGAAATTCACCTGTTGAAACTCAGTGAATTTTTACAAAAATTAAATGTCAGCCACTTTGGACAAGTTTTTATTATGGAGCGTGATGGTATGTTGGTTGCCAATTCTGCTCAAGAAAAGCCTTTTACTGTAGTCAATAACCAAATTAAACGCCTGAAAGCGATCGACAGCCCCAATCCGGCGGTACAAAACATTGCCAAGCAGCTTCAGCAGCGCATTCCAAATTTCCAGTCGATTACCAATACCCAAAAACTGAAAGTTAATGTTCAAGGGGAAAATTTCTATGTGCATATTGTACCTTGGCGAGACCAACATGGTTTGGACTGGTTAGTGGTAGTTGGTATTCCGGAAAAAACTTACATGGCGCAAATCCATGCCAACACCCAAATTAGTATCCTGCTGTGTTTTGGGGCGCTGATAGTCGCAACAACGATTGGCATATTTACCTCGCGTTGGATTGCCCATCCTATCTTGCGCTTGAATCAGACTACTCAGGCAATAGCATTTGGTGATTTACAACAGACACTCGAAGAAGGGAATATCAATGAACTCAACACTCTTGCTCACTCTTTTAATCACATGGCAGGACAATTGCGCGAATCCTTTGTGGCTTTAGAAAATAGTAATGCAGAACTAGAAGCGCGAGTCGAACAACGGACTGTTGAACTGAAAACAGCCTTGAGTGAATTGCAACGTACCCAAGCACAAGTAGTTCAAAGTGAAAAAATGTCTAGTCTGGGTCAACTGGTAGCAGGTATTGCCCATGAAATCAATAACCCAGTCAACTTTATTCACGGTAATCTTACTTACTTGGATGAATATACTGAAAACTTGTTACAGATGATTTATCTCTACCAAGAACGCCATTCTAGTCATGACCCAGAAATTCAAGCATTAGCAGAGAAAATCGATCTAGAATTTCTTGTGGAAGATTTACAAAAGATGCTGTCTTCGATGAAAATGGGGACTGAAAGAATTCGTAATATTGTGCTATCGCTGCGAAATTTTTCGCGTATGGATGAAGCGGAATTTAAGACAGTTGATATTCATGAAGGTATCGAAAGTACGCTCTTGATTCTGCAACATCGCCTTAAAGATAAACCAGACCGTTCAGCAATTGAAGTTATTAAAGATTATGGCAACTTGCCGCAAGTAGAATGCTATCCTGGTCAACTCAATCAAGTATTGATGAATATTTTGGTAAATGCAATCGATGCCCTTGATGAAGCAGACATCAAGCGTACCTCTCAACAGATACAAGAAAATCCCAGTCAAATTACTATCCGCACTTCAGTGGTTGATTCACAATCAATAGAAATTGCGATCGCTGATAATGCACAAGGAATGCCAGAATCGGTTCAAAACCGGATCTTCGATCCATTTTTTACTACCAAACCCGTAGGCAAAGGAACAGGTATGGGTATGGCAATCAGCTACCAAATCATTACAGAAAAGCATGGTGGGAAATTGCTATGTTTTTCTAGCCTTGGGCAAGGCACTAATTTCATAATTCAAGTGCCTATCCGCCAACAAGCTCCTGAAGGCGTCGTCAAAGTATAGACTGTTAATATCTCCCTGCCCCTCTGCCTACAAAGCGATGGGATTTTTTTTGAGTTGGAAGTCCCTTACGCGTAAACATAGCCCAAAGTAGGCATCACCTGTTCAAAGATTATGTTTACAACGCCAATTTTCAGCAATATTTAAGTATAATTGCTTGTTGATAAATTATCTCCGACATTAAAATCTTACGAATAGATTCAAATAAATAAGCATAGAGGAAAAAGTTATGGCTTTGAGCGTCACACTAGAGATCGGCAATGATGTTGCTAAAATCACTTTGTCTGGAGAATTAGATGCAATGACTGCACCCATTTTCAAGACAGAGGTAGAGAAAGCAGCAGTTGAGCATCCAAAACACCTCGTGTTGTTGATGCAAGACTTAGAATATATGGCCAGTGCGGGTCTGCGGGTACTCATTTTTGCTAAACAAACAATAGATGCTAATGCAAATATTTACATAGTTGCTCCGCAAGAAATGGTCTTGGATACACTCAAAAAAACTGGACTTGACCAAAGCCTACTTGTAGTTGATGAATATGATGCTGCTTCCTGAGAAACTCAACTAGTTACTACCAAAAAAACAAATTTACGCTGGCAAAAACTCTAATCTGCACAAGCATCAACTAGGTAGGCAATAGCATCGTCTGCAAGTGCCGCGATCGTTTCCTAACTGAGTGAAGGCTCAGAAAATATAAAATTCAAAAACATGTTTTTCTGAAACCTTAATGCCTCAACCATAAAAACACCTGGAAACACCGATGCTGAAGCTACAGCATTAATTTCTTCGAGTTGAAATACCCCATAGCGATCAAAAATGTTAACTAAACCAAGCTTAGTGACTCCAACACTTGCCAGTACTTGATTTAAGAGCATCCCCTTTGTTGCCACTGCCAGTCCAAACGCTAGCATCATACTAAATAGATCGTTGCGCTGGATATTCGTAGCGATTTGTTGTTTCACATCGCGTGCTAAATTCCAAAAAGACATACTTGGTTTTAAGGTATGAAATGTAACAGTGGATGAAGCTAATGACCCCATCTGCTCATCACTAATTATTGGTTACGTTAATTAAGAGACAATTTATAAAGTAAATTTTTAAACTACAAGACAACGCAGTATGTATTCGTCGTGAGAAGTTAAGGTCGAGCCTTTTAAAATAATTTGTTATTTAATAGATAGTTTTGGTTTACGACCTCCTCGTATAACAATAATTTTCACTTTTTTCAATTCTAATAAAGCTTGTTTTTCATGATACAATCATTGGGTATTTAAAATTAATTGTTGTAATTGTTCATACTCCCAACTAATCAAAAACTTTGTTTTTTAGGATTGTCTTCAAGATAATTCAGTATGTTGCTCATATTTTTGTGTAAAAAGATTCTCTAATATTTTTATATATTAGAATGATACTATTTTAAAGATATCTACTGTTTGGACTTTGGACAAAAAGAAGATAGTTCGCAAGTGTTCTTTCCCCTCTGCTGGCTACGAGGAAAAGTTTGTGTAGCGCACCACTAGAATTATGGCGATCGCACATAGCAATAATGCTCATAGATGATGGCTTTTATTCCAAGTGAATTATCAACTTTAAGCTTGGGGAATTGGCAGTGAACAGAAAAAATCAAAAGTCAAAAGGAAATAGTCCGTTGGTAAGGCAGTACGTTGGCGTTAGCGTTAGCGCAGCGTTAGCGAGTCATCGAGCGTCAGCGGTAGCGAGTCATCGAGCGTCGGTAATTGCGCACTTGTACTTTTTTAGGGAAACAAGCTACTTACAGCGTCTTTGTCAGCAAAAGCAACTGGTGTTTAGAAGTCAGAATGCTGCATTGCCGATCGCGCTCACCCTATGCTTCTGGTTAGGGAGCATTGCTGCCAAACCCGTACTTGGACAATCGATTGTTCCAGCTAATGATGGGACAGGGACAGTTGTAACTCAAGAGGGTAATCGCATCGATATCCAAGGAGGTAAACTTTCTGGCGATCGGGCGAATCTATTTCATAGCTTAGAGAAATTTGGACTCAATCAAGAGCAGATTGCCAATTTTCTCGCGAATCCCGATATTCACAATATTCTCACACGAGTTGTCGGTGGAGATCCTTCAACCATCAATGGATTGATTCAGGTAACTGGAGGAAATTCCAACTTATTCATTATGAATCCAGCAGGAGTCATTTTTGGGCCGAATGCCCAAATTAACCTTCCGGCTGATTTTACAGTAACGACTGCTACAGCAATTGGTTTTGACAATCGTTTTTGGTTTAATGCAGTCGGTAAAAATGATTACTCAAATTTAAATGGTAATCCCTCCGGGTTTGCCTTTGATTTCGCCAATCCTGGGACTATTATCAATGCTGGTAGTTTGTCAGTTTTAGAAGGATACAATCTGGCTTTAATCGGTGGAAGTATTATCAATACGGCTACATTGAGCGCACCTGGCGGCAATATCACTCTTGCAGCAGTACCAGGGACAAACCTGATTCGGATCTCTCAAGCGGGAAACCTGCTGAGTTTAGAGCTAGAACTACCAAGAAATACAACAGACCAACACCTAGCAATTAACCCTCTGGATTTGCCAACGCTGTTAACCCAAGGGGCTAAGGGACTAAATCTGGGTGTAAGACCTAATTTAGATGCTGGCACAGTACAGTTAACACGATCTGGTACAACTATCCCAACTGCCGCAGGAACTACGATCGCTTCTGGAACCCTAGATGTTTCTAATACAGGAGTTATGCAGACAGGTGGTACAGTAAACGTCTTGGGCGATCGCGTCGGATTGATTGGTGCTAACATTAATGCCTCTGGCACATCTGGTGGCGGCATCGTTCGGATTGGGGGAGACTACAAAGGTCAAGGTATTTTGCCCAATGCCTCACAGACGTTTGTTAGCAGTGATTCGGTAATTAATGCTAACGCCCTGCGAAACGGTGATGGCGGTCGGGCGATCGTTTGGTCAGATAATAACACTCAGTTCTTTGGTAAGATCGACGCCATCGGCGGGCTTAATGGCAATGGCGGGTTAGTAGAAGTATCTAGCAAGGGATTGCTCTTATTTCAAGGCTTAGTTGATTTGCGCTCGCCTGCGGGAGAAGTCGGCACGCTTCTGCTAGATCCGACTGATATCACCATCAGCAGCGCAACAGATACCGCCAGTATGACCTTCGGTAGTGGTATATTTGCTGACACCACCACAACCTCTTCTAATCTCAACTCGACTAGGCTACAAAATCAACTAGCTTTGAGTAATGTTACCGTTTCGACAACATCGGGCTTGGCTGGTAAAGGAGATATTACAGTCAGCAATCCAATCTCATGGAGTAGCGGTTCTTCGTTGAAATTAGCTGCCGATCGCAATATCAACATAAATGCCAACATCGGCACAACGGGTACTGCCAATACAAATCTAACGCTAGAAGCTAATAACAGTATTTTTATCAACTCAAATGCCAAGCTAACAGCCAGTGGTGTGGGGAAGTTGGATGTCACCCTCAATGCAAATCGAGACGGTATCAATGGAGGAGCGATCGCCCTCAAAAGCGGTGCTGCGATCAATTCTAATGGAGGCAATATAGTTCTGGGCGGTAGTAGTAACCCCTTAAACGAACCGGCACAAGGAACAGCAGCAAATCCCATTGGAGTCAGCCTTAATGGAGCTACTCTCAATTCTGGAAGTGGCAATATTTCAATTAAAGGTCAGGGAAACAACGCTGATGCTAGCGAGCAGAAAGGCATTTTGCTGAATAATAGCAGCATCATGGCTGAAAATGGAGATATCAGCTTAACAGGCATAGGCTACGGGAATGGAAACAACAACAACGGGATTCAGCTTAACAATAGCCTGGTAAGTTCCACGGGTACTGGGAAGATTACACTCCAAGGTACTAGTAACGCCAGAGGAGGTAGGGACAACGACGGTATTGAAGTAAACAGTAGCGCCATCACCGCGATTAAAACGGGGACAATTGCTCTAGAGGGGATTGCCGGAGTCGGGACTGATATTAGTGAGGGGATATATATCGGTCGCAATTCCAGAGTCAGTTCAACCAATGGAAATATCAGCTTCATGGGTACTGGCGGTAATGGAGAGGGAAATCGTAACTTCGGCATTTTACTGGAAGACGGCGCAGAAGTGGAATCGACGGCAACAGGAAATATAACCTTAGAAGGTGCTAGTAGAAACAGCACAGAAGGAATTAGCATTAAGAACAGTTCGATTAACCCCACTGGAACAGGCAGTGGTACGATCGCCCTCACTGCTGATGAAATGAACTTTCTTGGCTCCACCCAAATCAAAGGTACTGGTATCCTTCAGTTGCAGCCTCGTACTCCTAGCTTAGGCATTACCTTGGGTGGCAACATTAACGATGCCCGTTTAAATCTAAATGCCAGTAAATTAAACACCTGGCAAAATGGCTTTTCTCAAATATCGATCGGGCGAGATAACAGCAGCGGTAGCATTACCTTGGCAGGTGATGTGACTTTCAACGATCCGGTTACTTTGCGATCGCCCTTTGGCTCAGGTTCCATCAACACTAGTGGATTTCAACTCACAGGAGCCGACAATGCCACCCTTAACCTGCAAGCCAACCAAAACATTACCACTGGCGATGTGGTAAATCAAGGTCGAGAGATTAGAATAAGCAGTATCAATGGCAATATCAATACCAGTGCAGGAACTCTCAATACTAGTTCTACAACTGGGAATGGAGGAGCGATCGCTCTCGAAAGCGGCGATGCCATTTCTACGGGCAACCTGAACAGTTCAGGAGTTAACGGTGGTGCCATCATCGCCAAAGCTGCCACCAATATTACCACTGGCGCAATTGATTCCAGCAGTAGTTTCGGCAACGGTGGCAATATCACCCTTGACTCCAGCCGTGACATTCAAGCTACCCAGATTAACGCCCAAGGTGGGAAAAACGGTAGAGGCGGTGACATAGATATTACCGCTAGACAATTTTTCCGAGTCACAGACACCTTCACCGACAGCAACAGCAGTCTGGCTAGCATTTCCAGCCTTGGCGGTAACAGTGGCGGAGACATCACGATCCGGCATGGGGGAGGCAACTTAAATCCGTTTCAGATTGGCAATGCCTCGGTAAATGGTACAGCTGGTGCGATCGTTGGCGGGAAAATCTCTATTATCCCCCCTCCACCTGCAACTGAGACTCCACTTGTTAATTTTAATCCCGTCGATCTCAGCAATCCCTTCCCTGTTACGCAGCCACTACAAGTAACCTTTGCCTCCACACCAGCAACTGACACCAACCTACCAGAACTGGAGGAAGCCTTCACCAAGACCTTTGAGAACCATTTGGGCATCAGCAATGCCCGCATCAAAACCCTAAAAGAGGCTCAGGCTATATTGCGCCGAATTGAACAAGCCACTGGCATTAAACCTGCCCTGATTTATGTCTTATTTCAACCCAAAACCGAGCAAGACTCCAAATCTCAACAAGAGGAGACTGTTAAGCAACCACAACCTATCTGGGAGTTCAATTCTCAAAGTTTGGAGCAGCGCCGACAGCAAGTACAACCCACTACGCAACAAGCTCAAGGTAACTACCAGCTCGAACTAGTGATGGTCACTTCCTCTGGAACACCAATCAGACGGCAGATTAAGGGAGCGACGCGAGAGCAAGTCCTCAAAAACGCTCAAGAATTCCAAGCAGCTATCACTAACATTCAACGCTCTCCCCCATATCTAGCTTTGGCTCAAAAGCTCTATAAGTGGCTGCTTGGGCCTTTGGAAAAGGATTTACAAGCTCAAAAAATCACGAATCTCAGCTTTTTGATGGACGCGGGTTTACGCTCCCTGCCGATCGCCGCCCTGCATGACGGACAAGGGTTTATTGTGGAAAGATACAGCGTTGGTCTTATGCCCAGCCTATCACTTACTGACACTCGCTATGCGGATGTGAGAAATCAGCAAGTCTTAGCGATGGGAGCCGATCGCTTCCCCGATCAAAAGCCCTTACCAGCAGCTTCAGTAGAGTTGTCTTTAATCGTTAGTCAATTGTGGTCTGGTAAGTCTTTCCTCAACGAAAACTTCACAGTGGAAAAGCTCAAACAAGCCCGCGCTTTACAGACGTTTGGTATTGTCCATTTCTCTACCCATGCCAACTTTCAGCCTGGTAATATCAATAAATCCTATATTGAGTTTTGGTATAGCAAATTACTAATTAGCCAATTGCAGCAGTTGAAGTTAAGTCAGCCACCAGTGGAACTATTGGTTTTGAGTGCCTGTCGTACAGCATTAGGCAACCCAGAAGCGGAGTTGGGATTTGCAGGTTTGGCGGTGTTAGCAGGAGTGAAATCAGCGATGGGCAGTCTATGGTCTGTCAACGATGAAAGCACAATGGGACTAATGACAAGTTTCTACGAGAAATTGAAAGAAACTCCCATCAAAGCCGAGGCTCTACGGCAAGCACAGGTAGCGATGCTCAAGGGCCAGGTGCGACTAGAGAAGGGTCAGTTGGTAACAGCGAGTCAGAGTTTTCCTTTACCGCAGGAGTTAAGACAGATAGGAGACAAAGAATTTGCTCATCCTTATTATTGGAGCGGTTTCACGCTCGTCGGCAATCCCTGGTAAGGGACTTCCAGAAAATAAATTATCCAATTAACTGGGAGCGGAATGGCACGCTTGTAAAGCCCAAAGACTTATTGTACCCTCGTTCCCAGCCTGAAGGCTGGGAACGAGTTCCAAGAGGCTCTGCCTCTTGACTCAGCACGGGCTAAACTTTAGCTATCCGCTAACAGCACTCAAGTATACTTCTGAAAAGACTGATTTACTGCTTCAAAGATTTACATTCAATAGAAGTCTTTACGTGGATCATGAATTTACCAAAATCTTTTCTGTTTTTAGCGATCCTTGTTAGCGCACTTTCTCCCACCATTGTCACTTTTGCTGGCTTGCCATCACGGCGATCGCCATCCAACGTGGAGTGGAAAGTCAGTCTCAAATTCCCACCTGTAGATGACCGAGGAGCGCCCTCTCAAACATTGGGTGGAGGAACGCGTGGCTCTTCTTGTATCGATGAGAGAGGAATACCGATAACGCCTTTGATGCCGTCAAAAAATAATTTTGGGAAAACGGTTGCAGCCAATCCAACACTATATTGGTACATTCCTGAAAATACTGCCCAATCTGGAGAATTGGCTTTGACAGATGAAGCCGGAAATCAGGTTTATCTGACAACTTTTAAACTGCCTAGTACTCCTGGCATCATTAAACTGGAATTACCAGCAAATGTTTCTCTCCAAATTGGCAAGTATTATCGATGGTACTTCACGATGATTTGCGATTTTCAAGACCGCTCTCAGGATCAATTTGTCAAGGGATTACTCCAGCGTACTGAAGTAAGTTCATCCCTGAAAAATCAGCTAGCTGGGGCAGGACTTCTAGAACAGGCAAAAATTTATGCAAAGTCTCAAATTTGGCAGGAAGCACTGAATACCGTTGCTCAATTGCGCCGCGAGAAGCCAACTGAATGGGAAGAACTTTTACAATCAGTCGGTTTAGAGGCGATCGCCAAAGAACCTTTCCTTGACTGCTGCACGAGCGATCCCTAACCTCAGTACAGCTAAATATCAGCAAAGTTAAAACGGCTACTTTGCTACCCGGAAAAATTAATTTTGGTACAAACAAGATGATCTGGAGAAAGTGGAAAAAGCTACTGTGGCAATGGCGCGGTGTTTTGATTACTACTCCTAGTGTGGCTGGTGTAGTCATCTTATTACGCTTTGCTGGTTTAATGCAGCCTTGGGAGTTGGAGGCTTTTGATGGATATATGCGTCTGCGACCCCAAGAAGCACCCGACGATCGAATTGTCATTGTGGGAGTAAATCTTGCAGACATGAAAAAAATTCGTCAGCCAATCGTTCCAGATGGTCTGTATGCTCAATTGTTGCAAAAATTAAAAGCCAGGAAACCACGAGCTATTGGTTTAGATATCTACCGCGATTTACCTGTAGAACCAGGACATCAAGAATTAACCAAAGTATTTACATCTACCCCTAATTTAGTCGGGATTCAAAGAGTGGTAGGAGATAACCAACGCGAGCCAATTGACCCGCCACCAGCACTCAAAGATAAAGGGCAAGTAGGTGCAAATGATTTGGTTTTAGATCCAGATAAAAAGGTAAGACGCAGTTTGCTCTACTTAACAGATAAAAATGGAGAGACTATTTACAGTTTTGCATTATATTTAGCTTTACTTTATCTCGATGCCGAAGGTATTGCACCCCAAACTTCTGGACAGACAAAAAATTGGCAGTTAGGAAAGACAAGATTTATCCCTTTTGCTGCTAATGATGGTGGCTATGTGCGAGCTGATGACCGTGGCTACCAAATTTTAATAAATTACAGGGGGCCAGCTAGGCGCTTTTCTACAGTCACGATGACAGATATTTTAGAAGACAAGGTACCACCAGAATGGGGACGCGATCGCATTATTTTGATTGGTAACGTCAGCGAGAGTTTTGAGGATTTATTTTTCACTCCCTATAGTAGTGATTTGTTGACTTCTCCTGAACCTATGCCTGGGGTAGAGATTCACGCGAATATGGCTAGCCAAATTATCAGTGCAGCTACAGCAGGTCGCCCACTAATTAAGAGTTGGTCGCAGCCAATAGAAATAGGATGGATTTTTTTGTGGTCTTTTGTGGGTGCAAGTCTAACTTGGCAATGGCGATATGCAGGTGGGATAAAATTTTTATCCTTCCAGAAAATAACTAGCCCAATTTTGGCAGCAGGTGTGCTATTGGCTAGTACATATACAGCCTTTATCGCTAGTTGGTGGATACCTGTAGTACCACCATTATTAGCATTGTTGGGATCTGCGATCGCTATTACAGTCTACATCGCCCGTACTGCTGGAGAAATTCGTTATACATTTGGGCGTTACTTAAGCAAAGAAGTAGTCACTACCTTATTAGAAAGCCCAAAAGGTTTACAGCTTGGGGGCGAACGGCGCAAAATCACCATACTCGTCTCCGATTTAAGAGGATTTACCAGTATTTCGGAACAATTACCCCCGGAAAAGGTTGTTCAAATTCTCAACTTTTATTTAGCATCAATGGCAGATATCATTACCCAATATCAAGGAACCATTGATGAGTTTACAGGCGATGGTATTTTAGTATTGTTTGGTGCGCCTACTGCCAAAGAAGACGACACTATAAGGGCTATTGCTTGTGCGATCGCTATGCAGTTAGCAATGATGAGTATAAATGAAAAGATGCAGCAGTGGAATCTGCCACCATTAGAAATGGGAATAGCTGTCAACACCGGCGAAGTTGTTGTTGGAAATATTGGTTCTTATATCCGAACCAAATATGGTGTAGTCGGTGGCCAGGTGAATCTCACCTATCGTATTGAATCCTATACAATTGGAGGACAGATTGTTATTTCAGAATCGACATTTAAAGAAGTAGAGTCAATTGTTAAAATCTGTGGGCAAAAGCAAGTACAAGTAAAAGGAATTAAACTACCGATAAATATTTACGAAGTTAGCGGGATTATTGGAAAATACAATCTCTTTCTAACTCAAGAAGAAGAAAAATTACTACCCTTAGCTGAAGCAATACCAATAGAATATACAATTTTAGATGAAAAGCACATTGATAAAACCCTTTTTCAAGGCAGTTTAGTTAAACTGTCCACTAAGGGGGCTGAGGTACGTCCCAAGGATATAGAAAAAGATGTCATCCCTTCTTTATTCAGTAATATTAAATTAGTTTTATCACCAAATTATTCAAAAGAATTAAGCGCTGATATTTATGCTAAAGTTTTAGAAAAACCAATAGAAGATGGGTTGTTTTATATCTACTTTACTACTAAAAGTTCTGATCTCAAAGTAATTCTTAGTAAGATTTAAGTAGTTGGGATCGGGTAGGAGGCAGGAAGGAAGAGGATTTTAGCCTCGTTCATTGTTGGGAAAGGGCTAAAGGATAAGGGTTAATACCAATTTAATGTGAAGTTGCACATATCTTGATCCCCCTAAATCCCCCTTAAAAAGGGGGACTTTGATAGATGTTTTTCCGGTTCCCCCCTTTTTAAGGGGGGTTAGGGGGGATCGAATTCTATGCAGCTTTATAAAAAATTGTTATAAGGGTTTTTTTACCTTTTCTCCTTCCCCCAAAACCCGACAAGTTTTGTCTGCCGGCCTACTTAACGCTACTCTTAATCAAGCAGACATTCAATGATAGCAATAAATCTACCAAACTGTAAGCGTTTCGCGTCAGCAATATCGCATCCATCAGTTCAAAAGTTGCATCATACGCTCTACCTGAATAGTTATACGCTGCTTAATGAAATTCTTCTAATTTGGCACGTTTAATATTGGCAGATGAGAGTTGATGGTTAAACTCTGGTGATTCTGCTAAAATTAAAGTATACTCCATTGTCCTACGCAAAAAATAATTTATGCATATAATAATCTCCCTTTTGTTAGGTATATAATCATACAAAAGATAGAGATGTTAACTTATTTAATTTAATTCTTCTTAACAAGATATAAAGAAATATTACAGAAAGGAGTCGGCTATTAGCATCCAATTATTAAAGAATGTCGTCATCCCAAAATGGCATAATTCCAACATTGCTCTGGATCTCAAACGTGCCGCAGAAATTGCGGATTATTGTTTAAACAATGCCACTGCAATCGATTGCAATACTGCTTTTCCCAAGCAAGAGTTTGAGCTAATTGCTAAGGCTGGGTTATTGGCTGCACCATTAGCGAAAGAATTAGGCGGATGGGGTGCAGGAATTGATGCTAATGTTACCTACGAGCTTTTAATGCTATTAAAGCAGATAGGGCATGGCAATCTGGCAGTTGGGCGAATTTATGAAGGACATATCAACGCCCTACAACTGATTCAGACCTTTGGTTCCATAGAACAGATCGCAAGCTGCGCTGATGATGCCCGCGATCGCCAGAAAATATTTGGCGTTTGGAATGCTGAAGCCTCTGATGGTGTGAAGATAATTCCTTGTGAGAATGGGCGTTATCGGCTGGAAGGTTCTAAAACGTTTTGTAGTGGTACTGGCTATGTTGAACGTCCTTTCGTGAATGGAGTATTGCCAGAGGGCGGTTGGCAAATGTGCATTGTGCCAATGGACGAAGTGACAACTCTTAGCGATCCCGCTTGGTGGCAACCTTCTGGGATGCGAGCTACTGCTAGTTACAAAGTGGATTTTAGCGGTGTCGAGTTGGATCGGAGCTATTTAATCGGCCAGCCAGGAGATTACTATCGACAGCCTTGGTTATCTGTTGGGGTAATTCGGTTTGCTGCTGTGCAACTAGGTGGAGCAGAAGCACTGTTTAACCTAACTCGTCAGTATCTACAAAAGTTGGAATATACAAACGATCCATATCAACAGGAACGGCTTGGCAGAATGGCGATCGCCATTGAAAGTGGTAATCTCTGGCTGCGGGGGGCTGCGGATCGAGTAGCAGCCTATGCACCAGTGTTTGGTGGCGATCCCACTATTGTTCACCCGCAAGCAAACCAACTCGTCGCCTATGCCAACATGGTCAGGACAGCAATTGAACAAATTTGCATTGATGTGATGCATTTGTGTCAACGTTCTGTGGGAACTCGCGGCTTACTACCACCAAATCCGATGGAACGAATTATCCGAGATTTGACTCTATATCTGCGTCAACCTGCTTTTGATGCAGCCTTGGCAAATGTCGGGCAATATGTCTTGCATGAAAGTAATCCGGCTTCAATACTTTGGAATGATGAATGAATTTGGCTTGATTGCATTACCACTAGACAATCCTAATGTTTTGCCCTGGCGTTCAGTTAACGAGATCGCTTGTAGCCCGGTACTGATTGTTGCACCCCATCCTGATGATGAGACATTAGGTTGTGGAGGTGCGATCGCTCTATTACGGTCTTTAAATTGTCATGTGCAAGTGTTAGTCATCAGTGATGGTACTCTTTCACACCCTCGTTCCCAGAAATATCCCGTAGCTAGACTTTTAGCTCTGCGGGAAGCAGAAACGCTATCAGCATTAAAATTGCTGGGTGTAGAGGTGAATGATGTCACCTTCTGTAGAATGCAGGATGGGTCAATTTCAACACAGTATCAAAGTGCAGTAGCTAGTTGTCGTGCTTACATTACAGAAATCGCCCCACAAATTATCTTTTTACCCTGGCGATATGACCCTCATACAGACCACCGAGCGACGTGGAAGTTAATTCACACAGTGCTGAATGACTTGCCCTTATCCCCCCGATTGATTGAGTATCCGATTTGGGATTGGGACTTTGACCAACGAGAGAGTCTGCCAGTACCTCTTGAGGTGACAACTTGGCGATTGAATATTAGCGCAGTGGTGGAGTTGAAACAGCAAGCGATCGCTGCTTATCGTTCCCAAACTACAGACTTAATTGATGACGATCCAGAAGGCTTTCGCCTAACTCCCGAAATGTTAGCAAATTTTACTCATCCTTGGGAAGTTTATATAGAGGAAAACCGATGAACCCGTTACAATCTAATTCCCTACCACCCAGCTACTTTGATAAACTCTACAGCGAAAATCCAGACCCGTGGAAGTTTGAGACAAGTATTTACGAAGCTAACAAATATGCTGCCACAATTGCAGCTTTACCCAAAGATCGCTATCGGTCTGCCTTTGAAATCGGTGGTTCCATTGGCGTTTTAACTGAAAAACTGCAAGAACGTTGTGACTCACTGCTCTCAGTTGATGTATCAAAATTGGCGCAGGATAGAGCAAAAGAGCGCTGTCAGCATCTCTCCAATATCAAGTTCCAGATTATGCGTGTCCCAGAGCAATATCCTGATGAAATGTTTGATTTGACCCTAGTCTCAGAAGTTGGCTATTACTGGTGCTGGGAAGACCTGAAAAAATCCCAACAGTACATTCTGGAACACCTGGAACCTGGAGGACATCTACTTTTAGTTCATTGGATACTTTATGCCCGTGATTATCCATTGAGTGGAGATGAAGTTCATGACTCGTTTTTTGAGTTGACCCCAAATAAACTGCGGCATTTAAAAGGTCAACGGGATGAAGAATATCGACTTGATTTATTCGAGCGAGTGTAAACTACCCGACGCCGACGCTATCACGTACAGCGTGCAATACTTTTCGGTTGAAGAAGAATTCAGGAGCGGAGCCGGAAATGCTCCGCCTCCGGTCAGAATCAAGACGCGACGCTCGAATACTCGCTACCGCTTCGCTATCGCAGAATTGCTCATCAGAAACAGGTTGTCTGTATGTCCGAAAAGAGATTGGTTGACGTAGCGAATGCTACCTCAACCGCGCGTTCCTCCCGACGCTCTGTGTGATTGGTTGTTCTGTGACGCGCTTAAATCGAGGGTTTAAGACCCCCATTTTCTAGGCTTTTCGTAGGGTAAAGCTCTTTAGTTAGTTCCAAATCATCCTGGGTCGAATTTCCGTGGAATTTGCTGTAACTGAGCCGTAAACTCTCAAGACGCAAGCGCAAGTCTCCAATTGCTTGTTCAATTTCCACAAATTTCCAGCGCGAAGCCCAAATTTGTTCTGACTGCTGGCGTTCTTCGACTTGTTCAAACAACTGACCAAAGGTATAAGGTTGGGTTAATTTTTCTAAAAGCCATTGGACTGAAACTCCCAGCATCTCTGCCAAGGATACGACGCTCTTGCGATCTGGTTGATAGCCATTAAGAACGCACCACCACATCACTCGTAATTGACGGCGGGCAACAAAACGAGTTTCGATAGCCCCTGCTGGCTCGACTACAAATGGTTGTTGTTGCCGTCCCATTTCTATCCATTCATTCAGCTGATTTGCTAAACCAACATTGGTACGTCCAATTTGTCTGGCCGAAGTTACTACTCGCACTAAAGAACTATGGCGAAAACGGGCATTTACCCGTACCAAAGCCCGGTAAAAAGCTTCATCTTCAGGAGTCCGCACTGGTGGTAAGCCTCCCGCCAGTGCATACATTTCTGCTGTTACTGCCAAACTTGCTCCATAGTGTTGATAGTGGCGGGGAAAGCTGTCATCAGGGTCGGGATCGAGATAAGTTTCTAACTCGGTTATTAAATAGCGGTAGCCCACTTCACGCAGATAGCAAGCTCTGGCGTAAGGGTGTAGACCCGCACGACCAGTGCGTTCAACAAGAATTCGCCCACCTACAGCATCAGCACCACAGTTAATTTCATACAGATTGGCAGCAATCCAAGTTGGGCTTACCTGCGAGTCTCCATCAGTTGAAGCGATTACCCCCCTTGTGCGTCCTAAGCTACACAAACGGCGGTGTGCTTCATCCATTAAAATCTGACGCACTCGACCAATATAAGCTTGTGCAGGAGGCAGAGTTTTTTCCACTACATGCAGTGCTATATCTGGATGTTCTTGGGCGAAACTCCGGGCTATAGCTGCTGACTCATCGCTACAATTATTTGCCAACAAAATTATCTCGTAGCGTCTGGGATCTAAAACCTGTCCTTGTAAATCAACTTGATGTATCAGGGCAGTAAGGGTTGCTGCCAACATCTGAGCTTCATTGCGAACTGGAACAATTACACAAACTTCGCAATGCGGTGACGGTGGTATTTGGACTAAAGTTTGAGAAAAGTCTTTACCCTGCTGTACAGATGGAAAGTCAGCAACGAAGAGCAAGCGTTTACTTTCCATAAAAACCATTTTTCCATCTCCAGGAGCAGCTACACAAGATTTCATCCACGATCAGAAATTATTAATATTTGTAACTCTATTTTGAATATTTTCTCATTTGTTTTGGATCTACCTACAGTATGATTAGTGTTGATTAAAACTCTCCAAACATCAGCTATTAAAAACTAAAGTCTGTCTGCTCTAACTCAAAGCTTTACTATTCAAGGCATATTTTTATATCTTTTTGCTAACGTCAAATTTCCGACGAGAAAATCATACTTAAATTATCTATCTATTTTAGTTAATTGTTTTACTAATAATCCGTTTTAAGAATGAGATGAATAATATAACATATTATTAAGATTTATATTTTAATAAAAACTAATCAAACCGAAGCAGATTTATGCAAAAACTTAAACGCATGATTAATAACCTGCTTTTTGGTCGTTATAAACATTCCTTGGGTAATTCTAAAAGCACATCTGTTCTTAATTTGGATCGGCTCAACCTTTGTAGAAAATTTAGCTTGGTCGTGTTATGGCTGCAATGGTCGAAAGCATACTAAAACCAGCTATTGCGATCCAGAAACAAAACTTGAGGTGGCACTGTTTCATCCTCGTCAGCAGCTTTGGTCAGAGCATTTTAGCTGAAACGATGATTTTCCACAGGTTATTGGTAAAAATTTAAGTAGGTGGGCGTAAGGGACTTCCAAGAAATAAATTATCCAATCTTGTGGGGTAGACATCTTGCCCGCCTTTGACTATAGGCGCTCGTGTCGCCCACCCCAGAATAAATATTTGTATATTTTTTTATTTGGGAGTCCTTAAATGTTTGTCGTTGGGATAAGGCAAAAGGCAAAGTTTTTCGTTGGCAAAGCTACAGAGCATCTTTATGGAGTTGTGAGTATTCTTTTGGGTAGCAACCCTAATGGAGTTGATTTTTTTAACAAAAATATTATCAATATTAAGAGGCTATAAGATGCTAAGGAACACAGTTGAAAAATATTTGAAATTATTCAAGGATTCTCCTAATTATAGAGAAACTGACAGAATTGCTAATGAAATGAGAAAGGAATTTGATACATCACCTCCTTCAGTTAGCGAAGTGATTCAGGAGTTGGAAAAATATGCTTCAAATCCAGAAGATTATCCTGGGGCTTCGTTTGTCATGATGGCAGCATGGCGTAACCTATCAAAGGATTACACACCTATACTTTGTCAAATCCTCAATGATGAGAGCAATAATGGTCTTCATGAATCAGTTATTGAACTTTTGGATGTATTGCGTGATGAAAGAGCAATTCCTGCATTATCCAAAGCATTGACATACCGATGGTCTTATGATGAATGGCTCAATGTGCCAAGAAAGTCTCTCTTGGCATTAGCAGAAATTGGAACTCCTGAAGCGAAGATGATTATAGAGTCGGCAGCTCAATCCCCCCAAGAGCTAATTAGTGAAGATGCAAATCTGATATTAGACAATTGGTAAATTGATTAATCCACCAAGCATAAAATGCAAACAATACCTCCATACAAACAGCCATGAAACTAAAAATAACTATCCAATAACTATTTTTAGCGACTTGCTTCCCAACAGGCATTCAGTTACACCTTGAATCTGAAAGTCCTCTGTTTATCTTAATATTTAATTGCAACCACCTACTTATAAGGTGGCAAAAGAAAGCTAAACTCCGCTGAAAAATCCACTTTTCTTGAAGTAGGCAAAGTAGATATTGAGTAATTCGGTGTTTATTGTTGGATAAATAATATTGGTGTCAGCAAGTCCAGTCAATGTATTTTGGCAATCAAATGCAGGTAGCTGTACGTTCTTTAATAATTGTTCGTCTAACAATGGCAGGAAAGCATGTAAAGCATTTGGAATATTGTATTTCGCATTGTGTAGCAATTTAGCATACCACTCATGGTAAGAAACTTGCTCTAGCGAATAGCCCAAAGACCGAACTAACTCACACCATTTACCCCAAGACAGACAATCAGGAGAAACAAGGTGAAATGCCTTACCGAAGGAGTCAGGGTTTTGAGAGAGGTGGACGATCGCTCTGCTACCATAATCAACTGGAGTCAGATCGAGGGGGAATTCCAAATCCGGCACCATACCTAGTTCGATACAGCCTTTTGTTAGGCTGCAAAAGAAGTCATCCACATTGGCGATTCCCGTTTGGCTGTGTCCAGAAATTGCACCTGGTCTGTAGATACATACAGGAAGTCCGCGATCGCGTGCTTGTATGACCAGCTTTTCTGCCACCCATTTACTTTGTAAATAACCCCCTTGCAACCCTTGAAATTCTGCCAATTCATCGGATTCTGGAATGGAGTTAGCATTTGCATAAGCAGGAGCCGAAAAAATGCCCAGCGTCGAAACAAAATGCACGGGTTTGACTTTCGTTTGAGCGCCTAGACGCAAAATCGCCTGAGTTCCCAAGACATTGGCTGCTTTGAGTTTGGCGTAGGGATAAAGAAAATTGACGACAGCACCATTGTGATAGATGACATCAATTTCCTCGCTAAGTTGATGGAATTGTGACTCGTTCAGACCTAAGTTGGGTAACGCCAAATCACCAATGACTGGAACGATCCGGGAGCGAAACTGTTCTTGCCAAAGTCCGTATGCTTGCAAATGGCTTTGGATACGTTGGATGCCCTGTTCTAGATTCTGCGCTCGCACTAAGCAATAAAGATCAGCTGTGGTCTGTTGCAGGAGTTCGTCTACTAAATACGCACCGAGAAAACCGGTTGCTCCAGTTAAGAAAATCGTTTGGGGTTGAGCGATAAACTTGAATGGTGTAGTTGGACGAATTGCCGGATCTAAGACAGCTTCTGCTGCCAAATCGATCGCTAAATTGGCAGCCATTCCTGTCTGAGCGATCGCTTCAATTACTTGAGCCACTCCCGCAATTGTTGGGACTTCTAATAATTGATGAATGGGTATGGTCGCTTGTAAGGTTTCTCGCAACCGAGACAGCAGTTGCACTGCTAACAAAGAATTGCCTCCCAAGTCGAAGAAGTTATCGTAGATGCTGAGTGGGGATCTGTGAAGTAAGTTTTGCCACAGGTCAGCTAAGTGTTTCTCGGTTTCGGTGCGGGGTGCAACAAATGTCTGATGCTGTTGTTGGTATTGAACTTGAGACTCTTCCATGTGCTGGAGAATCTGCTCTGGTGTATGCCAATCTGAAGCAATTTTTTGGAATAAGGTGGTGTAATTAGCGGATTGTTGGGGTATTGCCCGATCGCTTGGGGTTAAATTCCCTTCAGATGCCGAATGTATTGCTTCTTTGTCTAATCGTTCAGAAGCAATAGCGATCGCCCGACAAACATCTGCTGATAACTTATAGCAATAGCTTTCTGCTAAACGTTCCTTGGCAATGGCTGTCAACTGTTCGAGAAAATCGCCAACAGGCTGGTTTTTGGAACTGGGTTTGTAAATAATATCGATCTGCTTGAGTCCGCGTGCCAGGGCAATTTTACCCAGGAAGTTGAGCATTTGATATTCAACTCCTCTGCCCAACACTCGACAACTGAGTAATAAAGTATCTACCACCAGGGCTGATGCTGTGGCCTGTACCATCATCATACCCACCAAACCATAATTACCAAAGCGGTCTTTTACATCCACAACATAGCAAGTATGAGTATCTAACAGGCAAAAGGTTTTGATTTCAGCCGACGTTCTGCGTAAGGTGGTGGTATTAAATTGATTTGTTCGCTGCGTTAGTTGAGCAACACGATCTACCTGGGAGGGCTGCATTTCCATAATATCCACTTGCAGATTGAGGCTATTGAGGAAATCTCGCAACGTGAGAGATTCGTTTGCCGCTTGCTGACGTTGGCGATTTTGCTGGTAAACAATCGTTCGCTGTCGATCCTCTACAGTGATCTTGAGACGATCGAATGCCCAGATATGAGCCAGGAATTCGGGAATTTCAGTAGCATTTGTGGGCAATTGCAGGGTTAAAACTTCTGGACAGTGATAGCGGACTTGTGCGCATTCGATGGGATTGTCATCAATAAAGATGAAGCTATCTAAACTCAGCCCTAGTTCTTGAGACAGCAATTTCAAGTTTTCTGATTTAGTCTGCCAATTAATTTGCCAAGCCGCCAAATGGTGACGCTTTAGCAGCATATCGGAGCGTTGATCTAATACAGCAAAGACATCTGCTTGATTATTTTTGCTGCACAAACATAGCAACATCCCGCGATCGCACTGCTCAATCATAAATTCTTGTAATGCTTGATAGGATGAATCTATGACAATACCTTCAACTCCATCCTCACCACAAACACCTTGCCATAAGGTTTGATCGCAGTCTAAGACAATTACTTTATAAGGCGGTCTATGTAGGCAGTGAATTTTTCTCGCCAACATTGTTCCCAACGCTGTGAAGAATGTTGGCGTAAATGGAATATGTCCGATTTCATCGCTATAAGCATCATAGAAGTTAGTTACTGGGTAGCTTGTTGCTAACTCCTGATAATTAATAATATGCAGTCCACTAATATCGGCAAGTTCTGTTAATAAGTTTGCTTCAATTTGTTGCAAAAAAGTTGCCATTTCTGCATCAGCAATTATTGAATTACTTGGCAACAAACAAAGCAAATGGGGAATTTTAGTTTGTTCGCAAGATTGACGTAATGCTATAACTAAATCCTGAGTATTGCGCTCAATAGAATTCTTTTGTTCGTTACGAGATAACTCTTGTGAATCCTGTAACCTAACCCAATCTTCTAACCGCACTAGAACAATATTGACTCCCGTTTCATTTTGCGATAACAGACTATCAGGAGTCAGCAGTTGTTGGAAAACTTGGTTATAGGGAGCAAAGGTAATTTCTGAGGGTAAATTGAGTTGCTGCATCCAGAATTTTAGAGAATCTGCAACTGAATCGGTGGTAAAAGTAGCTGCGATCGCCAACTTTTGCTTTTGATATCGGCTCCTAGCTAATCTGGCTTTTCTCTCCAGGTCTTTTGGTAGTCTCAATTCATTGAGGCGAATATCTTTTGATTCAACCCATTGTTCTAAAATTTGGAATAAAGCATTACCAAAAGCGTCAATTGTTTCACTTTCAAATATGTCGGTGTTATATGCAATTCCTATTTGTAAATCCGCTCCGACTTCGTAAATATAAGTATATAAATCTAAATCAGTCGGCCCCCAAATTCCCTCATCAATCAATGAAAAGGTCAGATTGGGTAAATTTGTCAGATCGCTCGGTAGTTGGCTGTTGACATAGCTTAATCCGGTGCGGAATGTTTGAAAAAAGGGAGTATCTTGGGCAACCCGACTCGACCCCATGACTTCAACGACTTTACCAAAGGGGACATTCTGGTGAGCATAAGCAGATAACAACACCGATCGCACTCGGCTAAGTACTTCGGTAAAAGTGGGATTGCCAGACAAATCTGTACGCAGCAACAAAGGATAGCCAAAAAAACCAATCAGAGATTCTACTTGCGGATGAACTCGACCAGAGGCGGTAAAGCCAATTAAAATGTCTTCCTGCTGAGAACACAAATAAATCAAAGCCTTAAACGCTGCTACGAAAGTCATAAAGGAAGTAATTCCCATTTGTTCGTGACTTCGTTGTTTGATTGCAGCCCACAGAAGAGGATCGAGTTTAAAAAACTTTCGCCGACCCTGGAAATTCTGGAGTGGCGGTCGGGGATGGTCGATGGGTAATTTTAATTCAAATGATGCCCCCTCTAGTTGCTGTTTCCAGTAAGCTAGTTCGCTTTTGAGTGCATCATTGTTGAGCCACTGGCGCTGCCATACGGCAAAATCTCGATATTGGATGGAAGGTTCTGGCAGTGGAGAAGGCTGTCCCTTGTAGAAATGAGTGTAGACTGTCGCCAGTTCTCGAATCCATAAACCCATCGAGATCATATCGCTGATAATGTGATGAATGACGAGCAAGAGAATATGCTCGCGTGCATTTAAGCGAATGAGTTTAATCCGCCATAAAGGAGCGATCGCCAAATCAAAGGGAGCTTCGGCTGCTTCATCGGCAATTTGCCAGAAAGTTTTTAATTGTTCGGTTGCATCTAAATGCTCGAGATTTAACACAGATAATGTAAAAGGTTCTGGTGCAGCAATATTTTGCACGGGATTACCTTCCCACACCCCAAATGTTGTCCCAAAGACATCGTGGCGACGGAAAATTTCATTAAGACTTTTTTCTAGGCAGTTTAAATCTAAATCGCCATTCAGCCGCAAGGCTTGAGCAATATTATGAGCAGATTCTACAGCAGCTAACTGGGCCAAAATCCACAGGCGTTCCTGCTGGAAAGATACCGGCACGTTTTGCGTTTGTGAAAGCGGAACCAAAGGGATGGAAGCAGCCCCGATTTTGTTCTGATGTAGTAACCGGATTAGCTCTACTTTATTATTAGCTAAAGCATTTCGGAGATCGGGAGTGATAACTCCTTTAGGTGCTTGAATGCGGAGTTGTTCCCCATCAACTAATAATTTCACTCCCCGGTCTGAAAGTTCGGCTAAAAGGGCATTTAGGTTCATAGTATTATTTCTTCCACATCCTCAGTAATTTCCATCGCCGAATTTTCGTTGAGTCCCTGTAAAGCTAGCTGTTTTAATAACAAGTCTGCTAGTTGGTTGATGCTGGAACCTTCAACAAACTTTTCTAAAGAAAGGTCAATTTTCAGTTCTGTGATGATCCGATTGCGGATTTCGATCGCCATCAAAGAATCTAGTCCGGCTTTGCTCAGTGCTTGATTAGCATCGACTCGATCCACAGAACAACCCAACACTTTGGCAATCTTTTCTTTCAGGTAAATGGTTAAAATCTGCAAGCGATCGCCAAAGTCATGAGTTTGCAATTGCTGCTGAATTTCCATCGGCGGTGGTGATGTCGATTGAGTAACCGCCAGTTGAGAAAACTCTGCCAAATATGCCGGACAATTCCCCGGTGAGAATTGCTGCATAAATGTCAGCCAATTGAGCGGCATCACACCTACTTGAGCAACCTCCCAAAAAAAGCTCTGCTCTAAAGCCTGTAAACCTTGGGATGGCGATATCATTTCCATTCCCTGATGTTGGAGTTGCTTACCGAACTGACGCTCGGCGGCTGCACCAATTTCAGCCCAAGCTCCCCAGTTAATACTCAATCCCGGTAATCCCAATTGATGACGATAATGTGCTAGAGCGTCTAAAAATGCATTGGCAGCGCAGTGGTTAGCTTGACCGGCAGAACCCAAAACAGAAGCAGCCGAAGAAAACAAGATGAAGAAATCGAGCGGTAGGGCTTGGGTTAAGGCGTGTAGATTCCAAGCACCTTGTACTTTCGGTGCCATGACTTGATGAAAGCGCTCCCAAGTTTGCTGGAGTAAAACTCCGTCATCCAAAACTCCGGCTGCATGGATAATGCCGCGTAGAGGCGGGTGGCTGCGGCCAATTTCTGCCAATACCTCCGCCACTTGTGACTGCACAGACACATCAGCTTGCATTACCATCACCGATACACCTTGTGCCTGAAGCTGCTGAATCTGGCGATCGCTCTGTTCGCTTGTCCCCCTGCGTCCCATGAGAACTAAGTGCTTTGCCCCACGTTCTACTAACCAATGGGCAATTAGCAGTCCCAGTCCCCCTAATCCACCAGTAATTAAGTACGTACTATCTGAATGGATGGGGATATCTGCTCGATTATGAGAGTTACGATAAGGAACCAGTCTTGCCACTTGACGCATCCCATTACGGAATGCAATTTGGTTCTCTCGATCTGGTGATGTCAACTCTGCAAATAGTGCATCAAGGGGGTTTTGAGTTAGCCGATAATTTTCTTGGAGGTCTAAATCTATCAAGCGAAGCTGTAATTCTGGGTGTTCTCTGACGATCGCCTTCCCCATTCCCCATAGGGGCGATTGAACTAATCCAGCTTTATCGGCAACTGCTCCTTTAGTTATTACCCATAACTGAGGTGGCGTTATACCCATCTTTTTAACTAGCGCTTGCACCAAGTACAGAGTACTGCCACAGCCAATACGGGTTGCTGCTTGCAAATCTTCGACGGTTAAGGTTGGTGCAGTTTCTCCACTCTCTAGGCTCCACAAATGTACCACCCCTGAGAGACGCGATCGCTTGCTAAGTATGTGCGAAACCAACCGTTGAAAATCTTCCGGTTTCTGAGGATTAATCCTGAACTCGAACTCACTCAACAGTTCGTATTCCTGTCCGGGAAAAACTAGAGTACAAGTATCTCCTCGTTCTTGAAACCGTCGAGCAAGTTTCTGACTGATACCTTGACTATCTGCTAAAATTAGCCAGTTTTGTGGTATATGGCTCTCGGTTCCTTTTTGGGCAACGATCGCAGCCTGAGCCAGGGAACCGATGACTTGATTTTTAGGTGCGATCGCCACCGCCGATGTAAATCCATTCGCTTGCAACACATCTTGCCACTCGGCACTACTTAAGAGCGGGTAATTCGGTCGCAACCAGCGATCGGCAAACAACCACCAACCTGGGGTCAAGCCAAAGCTCAGATCCAGCCAACAATGGCGATCGGTGACTTCTAACATCACCAGAATTCCGCCTGGTGCTAATAAGCTGTGGACGTGGGCCAATGTTTGTTGTAAATCTGGTGTCGCGTGCAGGACATTGGCTGCCAGAATCACATCATATTGTTGCCCTTCCAAGCCTTGAGTCGCTGGATCTCGGCTGATATCTAAAGATTGATAGCGGACAAATGGGTAATCCCGAAACTTCTCCCGTGCTTTGGCTGCAAACAGAGGTGAAATGTCTGTGAAGGTGTATTCAGCTTGATAATTATTCAATTGCGGCAGAATGTAAGCGGTTGTGCTGCCAGTTCCCGCTCCAATTTCTAGCAAGCGGATCTTGCTTTTCTGTGGTACTCGCAGCAGTGCTGCGGAAACTGCCTTTTGCACCAATGTATTCATCACTCTAGCAGCTGGGGCATCTTGATACAGTTGCGTCAGCAGGGTGAAATCACCATTGGGAAATAGTAATTGTAGCGGGTCAAGTTTTCCCTGAAGTACCTCTGGTAAGCTGGCACCACAGCGTTCTACTAGGGCGATTTCAGTATCTCCGGTAGGGAATCGGGCTAACAATCGCTCTGGTTGCGGCGTTTGGCGATCGAGGGCGCTAATTACTTCCCAGTGATGTCTGCCGTTGACACAATCAAGAGGTCTGAGCCACCCTGCTTCAGTCAAAATATCCAGAAACCGATGTAGCAGTTGGTGATACTGGCTAATCACCCCCAACTGTTCTGCTATTTCTGTAAAGGAAAACTGCAATCCGAGTTGAAAGTCCCATCCTAGTTGTTGTAAGGCACTGATTACATAAGACACACTGAGGGCTTCGAGTTGGGGTAAAAATTCCTCGTTTGATGAGGTTGTTGTTAAAAGTTCGGCTAATTGAGGAATCAGGTTTTGGCTGATGTCCTTGGGATTGAGCAGGTAATCCGGTGAGAGCGATCGCCCCATTCGGGCTTGAGGTCGCCACTCGATTTGATACAACCAATCTGGCGGAACTTGAGGAGAAGCTGTCAATGTTCCCGAAGCGACCCTTTGAAGTTGCAGACCTTCAACAACCGCTATAATCTCACCATCATCTGCAACTAATTGCAAATCGCTAATCAGTGTTTTGTTACTGTTCTGGCTAGGATGTACTTTGGCGATGCTCCATAGTCGGTTGCTGGGGCGATCGCAAACTTGCAATCGCTTGATGGCGATCGGCACATAAGCCTCTTTGCTACTATCTTGTGGGAATTTAGCTTGCAAAACCTGAAAACAAGCATCCAAAAATGCTGGATGAAACTGATAGATATCTGTTTCTAAAACACATGTTTGGGGTAACTCAATTTCCCCTGTTACTACTTCTGAATTCAACCACAACTGTTTAACTCCCCGAAAACTAGCACCATAATCAACTCCCCGTTGAAGAAACTGTTGGTAATGTTCGGTTTGGTTGTGGGAAGCTACTTGATTGGGGAGCCAGTGCGTTGCAGAAAGTTCCAGCGATGGTTTGAGATTGGATGCGGTGACATTTCCAGAAACATGCAGCATCCAAGATGGTGAATCTTCTTCATCTAATTCACAACTAAAAATTTCAAAGGAATATCCTTGTTGTTCTGTTGGCTGAAGAATTAGCTGGAGCGTTTTTTCATTTTCTGATAGAACTAATGCCCGTTTATATAAGACATTTTCTAAAATTAAATTTTTGGATTTCAAAACCTTAGCTGCTGCCCCTAAAACCATCTCTAGATAAGCCGTTCCTGGCACGATTACTTTTCCGTAAACGCGATGTTCAGCTAAAAAAGCAGGGAAATTAGAATTGATTTCGGTCTGGAAACGAATTTCTTTCGAGTCTGCCAAGTGCAATCTAGAACCGAGCAGAGGATGAGAAGATTTGAGATTTGCAGAGGGAATTTGAAAATTTTTGTGGCTACTGTCTTTGTTTGGTTCAACCCAAAAACGCGATCGCTCAAAGGGATAATTCGGCAACGCCACGCGCCGATGCTCAGATCCCCGATGAAACTCCGACCAATTCACCGATATTCCCTGCTCATACAACGCCGCTAAACTGCCCAACATCTGCTGCCAATCTGATTCTTGCGATTTGAGGCTTCCTAGCCACAGATGTCCCGATTCTGGGATACACTGACGACCCATGCTTACCAAAATTGGGTGCGGCCCCACTTCCAAACAAGCAAAATTTCCTAACGCTGACAGGCTGACAATACTCTTAGCAAATTGCACTGGCTGCAACACGTGCTGCACCCAGTACTCAGGCGTGCTAATCTCCACTCCTGCCAATTGCCCTGTGATATTAGAAATAAAACGAATATTCGGGTTTGGTGTACGGTAGCTCACTTGCTGCGCAATCTGCCCAAACTCTGCCACCATTGGTTGCATCAACGGCGAATGAAAAGCATGGGAAACTTTCAGTGACTTTGTTTGCACTCCTGTTGCTTCTAAGATAGCCACAGCCGATGCGATCGCCCCAGCCGCACCAGAGATCGTGATTTGTCTTGGTGCGTTGATTGCAGCGATCGCCACCTCCGGCAATGAATCAATTACCGCAGATACTTGTGCCAAATCAGTAAATACCGCTACCATCGCCCCTGTCTGCGGTAGTGCTTGCATCAATTTCCCCCGTGCAGCAATGAGTTTCAATCCATCTTCCAGACTGAATACACCTGCAACAGTTGCGGCAACATATTCGCCCACACTATGACCCATAACAACACTAGGTTTGATACCCCAAGATTGCCATAGCTCAGACAATGCATATTCCAGAGCAAATAAGACAGGTTGCGTGTAGCCCGTCTCATCCAGAATGTGATGCCCTAAGTTCTTTTCCCTTTCCCCTTTCCCCTTTTCCCTTTCCCCTAATGGATACAGCACTTCTAACAATGGTTGCTCTAATAATGAGTCCAGGATTTGGGCACAGCGATCGAGAGCTTGCCGAAAAACAGGTTGGGTTTCGTAAAGTTCTCGTCCCATACCGATATATTGCGAACCTTGTCCAGTAAATAGGAAAGCTACCCCTGAAGCCTGAACGCGAGTGCGCGAATTTTCGGCAATAAATGTTGTGAGTTGATTTCTCAATTGTGCGGGTGAATCGGCAACCAAAGCCAGCCGATAGTCAAAATGCGATCGCCCCACATTACTCGTATAACAAATATCCCTCAAACATACTTCTTTCTGAGACTCCAAAAACCCCACATACCGCCGAGCTAATTCCCGTAACGCTGTCTCAGTTTTTGCCGAAACCGTCAATAAGGATTTTGGATTGTCATCAGCATCATCCAATCTAAAATCGGAGGGCGCTTCCTCTAGAACAACATGAACATTCGTACCGCCAACACCCAAAGAAGTTACGCCAGCCCGCCGAGGCGTTTGGTCTGTTTGCCAGTCTGATAGAGTTGTATTTACATAAAATGGGCTGTTAGCAAAATCAATCTTGGGATTGGGATGTTTAAAATTTAGGCTAGGCGGCAGCAATCCGTGCTTGAGTGCCAAAACTGTTTTAATCAATCCTGCTATGCCTGAAGCTGTATCTAAATGTCCGATGTTAGTCTTTACAGAACCAATGGCACAAAATTGTTGCTTCTGTGTTTTGCTACGAAATGCCTGGGTTAATGCTGCAATTTCAATCGGATCGCCGAGAGTCGTTCCGGTTCCGTGAGTTTCGATGTAAGTAATAGTTTCTGGATTAATATCTGCGATCGCTTGCGCTTGGGCAATCATTGCTGCCTGTCTCTGAACGCTGGGAGCCGTATAGCTAATTTTTTGAGAGCCATCGTTATTAATCGCAGAACCCTTAATCACGGCGTAAATATTATCTCCATCGGCGATCGCATCTGCCAATCGTTTCAACATCACAATGCCAACGCCATTGCCGCCAACGGTTCCTTGTGAGTTAGCGTCAAATGCTCGGCAGTGACCATCGGGTGAAAGAATCATCCCTGGCTGATAGCGATAACCAGATTTTTGAGGTACGGCGATCGCAGCAGCGCCAGCCAGAGCCATATCGCATTCTCCCTGAATCAAACTCCGACACGCTTGATGGACGGCAACTAAGGAAGTCGAGCAAGCGGTTTGCACGTTGACGCTGGGCCCTTGCAAGTTGAATTTGTATGAAACCCGCGTGGGGAGAAAATCTGTACCATTGGCGATCGCTAGTTGCGAGTCATCAACGTGTTCTAGGCGATCGCGATTTGGGTAAAGATTGTGATTCCAGTAAGTTCGACCTGCATAAAGATTCATCCCCATGCCAGCATAAACCCCGATTAATCCTGTATAATTTGCAGGATCGTAACCAGCATTTTCGAGTGTTTCCCAAGCACACTCTAAAAACAGCCGATGCTGCGGGTCGAGGATTTGAGCTTCTTTGGGCGAGATATCGAAAAACGCGGCATCAAATAAATCTATGTCAGATAAGATACCACTAGCTTTTACATAATTGGCATCATTCAAAGATGAAGAATCGATTCCGGCTAACTCCAGTTCTTCATCGCTGAAGAATGAAATCGATTCCACGCCATTACAGCAATTTTGCCAGAATTCATCGAGTGTTTTGGCTCCTGGAAAACGCCCGGACATACCGATGATGGCAATTTCTAATTGCTGGGTATCTTTCATCTTACCCAAACGATGGGATGGCGATAATTGCGATCGCTCCGGCAATGGCATTTGAGCTTGATTCAGAAACTCTGCTAGCGTCTGAATAGTTGGATATTGGAACAAATCAATCAGTGACAGATGTTGCCCAAATTGTTTTTGTAAGCGATCGTGAACCCGAACCAAGGTGAGCGAACTGCCACCTAGTTCAAAAAAGTTGCGATCGATACTCACTGAAGAAATGCCCAGTACGTCTTGCCATATTTGAGCTATCTGGCGTTGAATGTCAGTTTGGGGCAAAACGACTTGCCAAGGTTGGTTGTGCTTCTGATTTCTGTCAATAATTTTGGCAATGTCTATCGTACCCGTTTGTGTTAAGGGCATTTTTGCAAGCTGTACAATTTCACAATGGCTAGGAGTCCCAAAGCGATCGCTAACTCTCATTTGCTCCCAACCATCCAACCCTGCACCATCCACAGTGGTGACATAAGCGGTTAATTTCTCGACGTTATCGGTTTCTGTCTTCAGATATCGACGAATATGGGGATTACTGCCATTTAAACCGACAATCAACTGCGATTGATGACGCGATAAACCTGCCAGTAAGGAACGCCAACCCTGTTCTTGAGTAATACTTTGATACCCCAAGCGATGAGCTGCTTCCCGGCTGTGGATGGGGTTTCCTTCGCTCATACCAACATCATCCCACTGGCTCCAGTTAAAGCAGTAAGTATCAGGATGGTAATGGTATTGCTGATACTGACAACAACCATCTAAAAAACTGTTGGCAGCAGCATAGGCACTAAAGGTTGCTCCTCCAAACACACTATTTACAGAAGAAAAGCCGATGAAAAGGGCATCTGGTCGATTCTGAATCAGTTGAAAAAGCGTCCAAGTGCCCTGAACTTTCGGGCGCAGCATGGTACGAAAGCTTTCTAGTGTAGCCACAGCTATCCAGTGATTTTCCATCACCGTCCAGTGGTGTTTGAGATCGCCTTCACCTGCGAGATGAATAATTCCTGCCAAGGGTTGGTTCCATCTCAACTCTGCCTCTGTGACAGCCTGTTGCAAGCAAGTTAAATCGCAGATATCAACAGATTTGTATAATAAATCACCACCTGTTGCGATAAGCGATCGATAATTTTTCAATCGCTTGGCGATCGCTGTATTCTGTTCGAGATGCTGCAACCATTCTGTTTCTGGTGGTAAGTTTGTTCTGCCAACAATCAGCAATCGCACATCAAATTGCTGAAGTAAATATTGGCAAACGGAAGCCCCAATTCCACCCAATCCGCCTGTTACCAGATAGGTCTGACCTGGTTTAATTGGTATTTCCTGGGTTGGACTAGCAAGCATATCGACTTTGGCGAGTGATGAGACTAGCCGTTGATCTTGACGATAAGCAATTTCACTATCATATTTAGTAACATTTAGTTCATTGAAAACATAGTTGGCATTTGTTTCGATTGACCTCATTTCTAAGTCAATATGCCGACAGTGCAACCAAGATAGTTCTAAAGGAATTGTTTTCAGCAATCCGATAAGTGTGGATTTTTCATAAGCGATCGCATCATCGCTGCTAGTTAACTGGACGTTGTTAGAAATGACTTGTAACTGAATGTCTATATCTAGTAGTTGGTGTTTTTCCTTGGCATTTGCTAAGGCTTGCACTAAAAATAGAATGCTATATAACCCTAAGTACTGAGCGCGTTCTAGTTCCTCTAGACTAGAAACTTGACCCGCAGACTCGTTATAAGTCCATAAATGCAAAATCTGAGTGGGAATATCCGATGCCAAAGACTCTAGCAACCGCCGATAGTGATCGGGATTTTCGGGATTGATGGTAAAGCGATCGCCTTGCTCAGATTTGATAAAATCCGTACCTGCTACAACGCAGATATAAGATTGATGATTGCGTTTGAGTTCTGTACACAGGTAATTTCCTAAACCTAAACCATCGAGAAACACGAGGAATTTCTGAGTCGGAAGTTTAACTGACTCCAAATGCTTGTGACTTAACTGCTTAACACACCAAATTCGGCGATAAAACCAGTCAGGGATTGTGTTGGCATTGCCACTGAGGATATCAAACTGACGGAGGATAGGTTTAAATTCACCTGATTCAAAGCGTTTAACCAATTGCGATCGCTGGATCTTACCAATGGCCGTTTTTGGAATCGCAGCTTTTTCAACTGGAATTACATAGCTGGGATTGATGCTACAACGTTGGACAACTTTTTGGCGAATGGTTTGCATCAACGTTGCAATTTCGATTTCATTCGCGCCATCTGTATGGAAAAAGATAGCTAGCTGTTCTGTAGTTTCTCCATCGCGGACTGCAACTGCGGCAGTGTAGGAAACAACTACGCCTGCAATTTCTTCAACAACTGCTTCGATTTCATGACTATAGTAATTCAGTCCATTGACGATAATAACGTCTTTCTCTCTGCCTGTAATTGTTAAACGTCCTTGTCGTAAGAAGGCTAAATCTCCCGTCTTGAACCAGCCATCTTCTGTAAAAACCTCTGAATTCAGTTCTGGTTGACCAAAATAACCTGATGTTACTGTCAATCCTTTTACTTGCAGCCTTCCGATGGCTTCTTCCTCAACAAGCTGGTCTTGAGCATCAACTATCCGCAGAGAAAATCCGGGAATCGGCGCTCCAACTTCTACGAATGCATCTTCATCCGTGGTTGATTCTCCAGAAAAGTTGTGAGAGTAAGTCACTCCCGAACAAGTTTCAGCCATTCCCCAAACGGGATGTATTGCCGTAGTCGGGAGTCCGTGCGCTGTCAGCAATTCTAAAAATCTTCTCGCAGTTTTGCCAACAATAGCTTCTGCTCCGTTCAAGATGTATCGCACTGATGATAAATCCCAATGCCCCTGAGAAAGTTCTGCTTCGGCTGCATTGATTAGCCCATACGCAAAATTCGGTGCAAAGGTTACACTCACGCGATAGTTAGACATCCAATCAAGCCATTTCAGGGGTTGTTGCAACACCCAATCGGTGACGGCATGAATTTGTTGACAACCCACATACACATCCCGAATATGAAAATACACTAATCCGGCAACGTGATCGAGTGGCATCCAGTTTAAGGAAACATCTTCTTGGGTAAACCCGTTCATCTGGACACTCGCAGCCGACCGACAGATGAGACTGCGATGGCTTTGCATAACTGCTTTCGGCGTACCTGTACTACCAGAAGTTAAAAATAGCACTGCCAAATCATCGGCCGCCGGAACATACCAGTTAGGATCGGGATGGTAAGATTGCAACTCATTGAGGGTAGCGATCGCCAATTTGTCAAGTGGCAAATCTGTCAGGGAACGTCTCAGTTCAGGTGCTAATCGATCGCTAGTCAGTACTAAGCTTGGTTCTAGTCTTTCCCAGATTTGAGCTAATTTATTAACGAAACCATCAGAGCGATCGTAACTCTGAGGAACGGATAAAGGAATTGGGATGAATCCGCCCAAAATACAGCCCCAGAAGGCAGGAATGAAGTCTTGAGGCCGGTCAAATTGAAAAATTATTCGATTTTGAGGTACAAGTCCTAATTTTCTTAAGCCCCCCAAAATCCGTTGAGCTGCGTCTAATAAATCTTTGTAGGATTGGTTTTGGTAAGTATCATCGGGTTGGATGTAAGTAATTCCTTTTGAGATTTGTAACGCTGCCCTTTGGAGTAGTTCGGCTAAGTTAGTGGTTGCGTCTGTTTCCAGTTGTAAAGGTTCGCCATGACTAATTGCTTTGGCTTTTCGCTGGGAAATCTGAGATTTTGAAGGCTCAATTTGTTGATTTACGCCAGAATCCTCTAATTGAAAATTGAGCTTTGTTGTTTGAGTATCCGCTAGTAAATCCCAAACGTGTAATGGTGGCAGTTGTTTTGTCTGGTTTTGTACGATAACTGCGACTTGGTTGATGGAAGGGAGCGATCGCAAAGACGATTCCCATCGATCGATCAAATCTATGTCAATCACGGCTAAATCAGTTAGACGGCGATCGTCAATCAGTCCCTCACTAGTAAGCGGCAATCTGGATAACCAAACGTAGGATTGAGGCAGGATAGTGTTTGGCAAATGAACCTGCAAATATGCATTTAGCTGTGCCAACGAACATTTTCCTGATGCAACTACGTAGGCTACTAACCACATATCTGCGGTTTCTGTTTCTCGGATTAATACCCGACACTCTTCAATTTCTGGATGGTTCAGGAGCGCAGTTTCCAGTGCTGCTTGGTCTGCTAAGTTTGCCTGAAAACCATTGAGGGTATTAATTTTCTCCAACATCTATAAGCTCCAAACTAACTTAGACACGTTTGCTGTTGCGGGATGTCTTTACTTCTACAAGCAACCCTATTAGTTGGTGGTTTGATATAACAGGCAACAGCTAATAGGCAATAGGCTTAAAAGTTTTTGGTGTCGGGGTTTGACGATCGGTTGATGTCCTAACCTACCAAGGCAACTGCTATATATGCTTTTTTTGGCCGTTTTTGACATATTTGCTGTTTAAGGTCGCTACCTTGTGAATATTGAGAATACATGAAATTTTTTTGTAGTTACTAACTTCGTGACCATTTGTAACAAGTAACCTGAAAAGAGAATCTGGAAAAATTGGACTTAAAGGTTTGTAAATATTTGCTAGCAAGTTTTAGGAAGATTTTTGTCCAAAAATCATTCAGTTTTAAGTGCAACGGTGTCGAAAAACAAAACTATGTAAATAAAAATCAATTAACTTGTAAATCTTGTTGTATCTAGTTAAATTCATTGTTTTTTTATAATTTAAATTCCTGCGAATCGACTTAACTGATTCCCAATCCGTCGTCACGATTTACAATTAAAATATTACAATTTTGGTTTCCGTCTTGTTGGTAAATAAACCGATCTACGCTCTTCAGAGCTAGATAAACTCCCAAACCGCCAATCTGTCGTTGCTGTAGCGACTTGTTCAAATCATTTGGAGTTAACTTCTGGGTAGGATTGAAGGGAACACCAGTATCTTTAATCGTAATGGTCAAGGAGCGATCGTCAAAATCGGCTTTTAAAATCAAAATCCCTTCGCGATTTGCTGCCTTATAGCCGTAATTAATGATGTTTGTAGCGATTTCATCAACCGCCAAACGCAGTCTATAGGAGGTTTTTTTATTCAAACCTGCTACCATTGCTGCTGCCATCACATATTCTGCGATCGCCTTTAAAGAGTCCAGTGTTCCAGGCACAGTTAAAGGTTCCATATTTTACAGATTGGGGGTAAGTGAAAGGATGAAACTTTAGTCTGATGCCTTTCTCTGCACAATCAGCATTGTGATGTCATCATACTGAGGTGCGTTGCTGATGTGAGCGAACAAATCAGTTGTAATGCGCTCTAGCAGGGGAGATGGCAAAAGTGCAGATCGATCTAGGAGCGATCGCAGTCGCTTTTCAGTAAAAAACTTACCGCTGGGACTACGTGCCTCAGTTACTCCATCGGTATAGCCAATTAAGATATCGCCTGGTTCCAACTGTACTTGTTGAATTTTAAATTTCATATTAGGCATCATCCCTACTGCTGGCCCGGTTGAGTTGAGACTGGCTTTGATACCAGTCTCACCAACAACAAACAGAGTTTCGTGTCCACCATTGATGTAGGTGAGAATGCCAGTTGCCGGATCTAGCACGCCAAAAAACAGCGTAGCAAACATACTCATCTGGGCGTGTTGCTGGGCGATGTAATTATTCGTGAGCGCTACTGCTTTCAGGGGGTTAATTTGGTATAAATTGGTTGCCATCTCTGACTCCAGTAAAATCGATAATTCCGCCTCATTGGCAATAATAGAGAGTCCGCCCAAACTAATTTGTCCCGAAAAAATACGGATTAAGCTCCGAAACAAAGCCATAAATAAGGCAGCGCCTACACCTTTGTCGGCGACATCAGCAATAACTAGCCCCAAGTAGTCGCCAGGTAGCATAAAAACGTCGTAGAAGTCGCCAGCAACTTGACGCGCAGGAGAGAAAAACGTGGCAATCTCTAAATTAGGTAGCTGTGGGATTTCGTTGGGTAGAAAATCTCTCTGGATTTGCCGCCCTTTTTCTAATTCGTAGTTGAGCGCTTTGGAATAAGTTTCAATTTTCCCATAGAGCTGGGCATTTTCTAAAACTATAGCGATTTGGTCAGCAGTGAGCTGCATCAGATGGGCAATTTCTGGGCTAAAGTGCCCCGGTTCTGGGTGTAGTAAGGTAAGAATACCTAGAACCTCTTCATTTCTGAGAATGGGAACAGCTAATGCTGAACGTACAGTGTAAGGCTGATTGGGCAACTGCAACCAACGATCGTCGGTCTCAGTGTCTACGATCAATCCGATCTGGCGCTGTCTGTATACCCAACCAGCAAGCCCCTGTGCTAAAACACAACCAATCAGGCGATCGCGCTCCGCTAGTGCTGTCTCCCTTTGCGTGAGGATACTATCGGTGACAGCACCCTGGCGATCGAGTAAAAATAGACTGCCTTTTTGGGCACCAGTAAGCTGACTACAAACATCTAACGTGTCTTGTAAAGTAGCTTTCAACATCTCTTCTTCGGGTGAAGCGCGGATGATTGTTGCTACTGAATGCTCCAGCAGCTTTTTTTGAGCTTGGAAAGCAGCTTTTTCTGTTTTTAATTCAGCTACCTCTCGCCGCAGGGCCTTCAGTTCCTCAATTAGCTGTTGATTCTCTGCTATGCCATTCTCTTCATAAGATTGTTGGATCATAAATAGACCTGTCGCTTTATTATTGGGGTAAGATTCAGGACGGCGATCGCTTCACTAAATTCAATGCATCTGCTAATTTAAATAGAAATTCCACAATTCTCCTGCGATAACTCTTAAGTTATTTTGATATAAAAGTCATCCCTTAAATAGTTGAGAATTTATAAAATTTGTGCATAAAGAGTGAAATCTTGGTATTCTAAACAATACCAAGATTTTCTCGGAGAACACTAAGATTTTTTGGAGAACACCAAACCAAGATTTTCTCGGAGAACACCAAAATTTGTCAAAACTGATGGCTTCATCAGTCTGATAAATTTTTAATACCTTCATTAGACCTCTTGCATAAATCAAAAATAAGAAAGAACCCCACCCCGCCAAAGCTACGCTTTGTCTCCCCTCCCGAAGAGCGGGGAGGGGTTGGGGGTAGGGTGTTAGACGACTTTTGCAAGAGGTCTATTTACTCGCAGATGTTGGCTTTGCTTGTCAAGTTGCCAGAGATTAGCGTTCTGAACAATTTCCAGGTTTTAGGAGTAGCCGTGCATGGAAAAACAACATACTAGTCAGACGCTAGTAGACGTATTGCGCTACAGAGCTATTGGGCAACCTCAGACGCTAGGCTATACCTTTTTGGTAGATGGTGAATCTGAGGGAAGTAGACTCACGTATGGAGCATTGGATCGAGAGGCAAGGGCGATCGCTACCTACTTGCAAACATTTACAAAGCCAGGCGATCGCGTACTCCTGCTCTACCCACCTGGTTTAGAATTTATTACTGCCTTTTTCGGCTGCTTATATGCTGGTACGATCGCGATTCCTGCCTATCCCCCTCGGCAAAATCAGTCGATTGCTAGGTTGGGTGCGATCGTTTCCGACGCCCAAGCAACTGCCATCCTGACAACAACAGCACTATTGCCAATCGTAAAGAACTACTTTGCAGACAATCCAGAACTAGCATCTCTAAAAGTGTTGGCAAGCGATGGGATTTCTGAGGCAATGTCTACGACGGGCGTAGATGCAGCACAGGAATGGCAAGCACCTAATATTGATGGAAATACTTTAGCGTTCCTGCAATACACCTCTGGTTCTACGGGAATGCCTAAAGGAGTGATGGTCAGCCACAGCAATCTGCTGCACAATTTAGCCTACATTGACCAAGGTTGGAATCACACACCCAATAGCGTGATGGTGACGTGGATTCCGTTCTTTCATGATATGGGGCTAATTTATGGAGTACTCCAACCTTTGTACTACGGCTTTCCTTCCTATATCATGGCGCCGGTGTCCTTTATTGGGCGTCCGATTCGCTGGCTGCAAGCTATTTCCCGCTACCAGGCAACCCATAGCAGCGCACCCAACTTTGCCTATGAACTATGCCTTCGGAAAATTACCGCAGAACAACGTGCTAGCCTAAATCTCAGTTCTTGGCAAGTTGCTTCCAATGGTGCCGAGCCAGTCAAAGCAGAAACACTCCAACGATTTGCTAAAGCATTTGCTTCTTGTGGATTTCAAGAAACAGCTTTTTGTCCAGCATACGGGCTAGCTGAGGCGACGCTGAAAGTAACTACCGTAGAGGCACAAACTCAGCCAATAACGATCGAGCTAGAGACAACCGCACTGGCACAAAATCGGGTAATGCTGGCAACAGCAGAAGATTCCAAGACGCGGCTTTTAGTTGGATGTGGCAATAGCCAGCAGGGCGATACCCAAATTGCGATCGCTCATCCTGAATTATTGAGGCGATGTTTACCCGATGAAGTCGGCGAGATTTGGGTCGCAGGAGCAAGTATCACCCAAGGCTATTGGCAGCGATATGAGGAAACAAAACATACATTTGCAGCTTATTTAGCAGATACAGGGGAAGGCCCGTTTCTGCGTACAGGAGATTTAGGCTTTTTGCAAGACGGCGAGCTATTTATCACCGGAAGACTCAAGGATTTAATTATTATTCGAGGACACAATCATTATCCTCAAGACATTGAACTCACAGTCACAAATAGTCATTCGGCTTTAGGAACACAGGGAGTAGCCGCATTTACTATCGAGGTAGACGGTGAAGAACAACTCGTTGTGGCGTGTGAAGTCGAGCGAACTGCTGTGCGGAAGCTTGATGCAAGTGAAGTAATTGGCTGCATCCGACAAGCAGTCACAACACAGCACGAGTTAGAAGTTCATGCCGTCTTGTTGTTGAAACCAGCCAGTATCCCTAAGACTTCCAGTGGGAAGATTCAACGCTACGCCACCCGTGCAGGATTTTTGGCGGGGACTTTGGAAGTGGTGGGACAGTGGAGGAAGGCAGGGGGCAGCACTTCGACTACGCTCAGTGACCCGGCAGCAGGGGAGCAGGGGGAATTGAGAAGTCGCAAGTCAGGAGAAAAGGGAGCGGCGGAAATTCAAGATTGGTTGGTAAATAAGATTTCTCAGCGACAAAACATTGCACCCCAATCTATAGATCCGCGTGAATCATTTGCTTATTATGGGTTGGATTCTATTGCCGCAGTCAGCCTGTCAGCAGATTTAGAAGATTGGTTAGGTTGTCAGTTGTTGCCTACTTTGGCTTACGATTACCCGACGATCGCAACTCTATCAGCCTATCTCACAGAAACTTTATCCCAACAGCGAGAATCTCCACAACCCACACAAAATCTCAAATCTGTGGAGGCGATCGCTATTATTGGTCTTGACTGCCGCTTTCCCGGAGCTAATAACCCAGAAGCCTTTTGGCAATTACTACGAAATGGTAAAAGTGCTATCGACCAAATTCCCGCCAATCGTTGGGATTCTCATCTTTTCTACAACCCAATCCCCGCCCAACCAGGGAAAATGAGTACTCGTTGGGGTGGATTTATTGAGCAAGTCGATCAATTCGATCCCCAGTTTTTTGGCATTTCTCCTCGTGAAGCCGAGCGGATGGACCCGCAGCAAAGGCTGTTACTAGAAGTGAGCTGGCAGGCTTTAGAAAATGCTGGATTAGCAAGCGATCGCTTGACAGGCAGCAACAGTGGTGTATTTATCGGCATCAGTACCAATGACTATGCTCGATTCCAGTTCGATCGCTTGTCTGATATTGATGTCTATGCCAGCACAGGCAACGCTCTAAGCATTGCCGCTAACCGCCTATCCTATCAATTCGATTGGCACGGCCCCAGTTGGGCAGTCGATACTGCCTGTTCTTCATCTTTGGTTGCAGTTCACCAGGCTTGCCAAAGTTTGCGGTTAGGGGAATGTGACTTGGCTTTGGCAGGTGGAGTTAATTTAATTCTCACCCCTCAAATGACAATCGCCCTCTCCCAAGCAAGATTCATGTCGGGGGATGGTCGCTGTAAAACCTTTGATGCAGATGCAGATGGTTATGTTCGGGCAGAAGGTTGTGGAATCGTAGTGCTGAAGCGTTTTACTGATGCGATCGAAGATGGGGATAATATCCTGGCGCTGATTCGCGGCTCGGCAGTAAATCAGGATGGTCACAGTAATGGACTGACTGCTCCTAGAGGAATCGCCCAACAAGCCGTTATCCATCAGGCGCTTGTGAATGCTGGAGTCGCACCCGCAGCCATTAGCTATGTGGAAGCTCACGGGACGGGTACAGCCTTGGGCGATCCGATTGAAGTTAATTCCTTGCAATCAGTGCTGATATCAGGTCGTTCCCCAAAGCAACCTTGTGCGATCGGTTCCGTGAAGACTAATATCGGTCATTTAGAATCAGCAGCCGGAATTGCAGGGTTAATTAAAGTTGTACTGGCTTTGCAACATCAAGAGATTCCCGGTACGCTTCATCTCCAGCAGTTAAATCCGAAGATTACCATCCAAGACACGCCTTTTTCAATTCCCCGTGAGACTCAGAAGTGGTCTGGTGTTGGGGAGCAACGTTTTGCAGGAGTAAGTTCCTTTGGCTTCGGCGGTACGAATGCCCATGTTGTTTTGGAGGAAGCACCCTCCGATTTTAGATTGCCGATTTTAGATTTTAGATTGGATGATGCTGATGACAATCCAAAATCCCTGTTGACAATTTCGGCAAAAAGTGACATAGCGTTACGGGAATTAGCTCGGCGATATGTGGCATTTTTGGAGTTTAATTCAGAAGTATCTCTAAGGGATATTTGTTATACGAGCAATGTCGGGCGATCGCATTTTCACCATCGGCTAGCTCTGGTTGCAGAATCCTCTGAGGAATTTTGCGAGGAACTAGCAGCGTTCATTTATAATTCACCACCTTCTAGAATAGGCGATCGTTGTCAAGGAGTTGCTTTCCTGTTCACCGGTCAAGGTTCGCAATATATCGGTATGGGGCGGGAACTTTACAACACGCAACCCGTTTTCCGGCAAGCCATAGAACGCTGTGCTGAAATTTTGCAGCCATACTTAAATCAACCTTTGTTAGAGGTTCTATATCCTACAAGTGAGTTAGAAAACCCAACTCAAGCCTCTATTAATGAAACTGCTTATACTCAACCTGCTTTATTTGCATTGGAATATGCATTGTCCCAGCTATGGCAGTCTTGGGGAATCAAACCGAGTGTGGTGATGGGACACAGTATCGGCGAGTATGTTGCTGCAACAGTTGCAGGAGTGTTTAGTCTGGAAGATGGACTAAAGTTGATTGCCGCACGAGGAAGACTGATGCAAGCGTTACCGTCTGTGGGAGCAATGGTAGCGGTTTTTGCCCAATTGCAAGAAGTATCGAGCATTATTGATGACTATTCAGATTTGGCGATCGCCGCAATGAATGGCGCACATCTGATCGTCTCAGGTGGGTCTCAATCTATGACATCAGCTGTGGCTAGGTTAGAAGCAAAGGGAGTGAAGACAAAAGCACTTGAGGTTTCCCATGCTTTTCATTCGCCGTTGATGCAACCGATGTTGGCGGAGTTTGAGCAAATTGTCCAGCAAGTAAACTATTGTTTGCCAAACCCCGATATTCGCTTTATTTCTAATCTCACAGGTCAACTAGCAAAAGCAGAGATCGCCACGCCTGAATATTGGGTGCAACATGTGATGCAGCCAGTCCGGTTTGCTGATGGAATGGCAACTCTAGCAGAACTAGGAGCCTTAGCGTATTTGGAAGTAGGGCCGCAACCGATTTTATTGGGAATGGGTCGCCAGTGCTTACCAAGTAACGAGTATGTGTGGCTTCCCAGCCTCAAAAAGGAATCAAATTCACAGCAGATGTTGTCCAGTTTGGCAACTTTGTACGAGTCTGGAATATCAGTTGATTGGGTAGGCTTCCATTATGGCTCTCAACATCGTCGGGTAGTGTTGCCCAATTATCCCTTTGAGCGATCGCGTTTCTGGATGGAAACTGCATCTAGTAGCCTGACTGCTAGAGAATCGCTCTGTTCGCCAGCAGAAATCAAGCGTTTGCTCGTACCCCAGTTGGCTGAATTGACAGCCCAACTTAGTCTCAAACACTATGGGGAAGCCCTAAGTACTTTAGAATCACTGAGTATCCTTTATGTGGTGGCGGCATTCCGGCAGATGGGGTGGAATTTGCAACTAGGCGATCGCTATTCCATCCCCCAACTCACCAAACTAGGAGTCATCGAACAACATCAGAAACTTGCTTTGCGCCTGTTGGAAATGCTGGTTGAAGAAGGAATTCTTCAGCGAATTGGTAATCAGTGGGAAGTAACTCGAATACTAGAGTTACCCACACCAGAAGCGCAACTGGATAATTTGCGATCGCAATATCCCCAAGCAAATGCAGAACTAACACTGCTAGAACGTTGCGGTTCGCACCTGGCTCAAATACTCCAAGGTGAAACTCGCCCACTGGAGTTGCTATTTCCCCAAGGCGATTTGACAGCATTAACCCAGCTTTACCAGGATTCCCCAGGTGCAAAGGTGATGAACGCCCTAGTCCAAAAGGCAATCTCAACCGCGATTTCTACTGCTACAGTCAGCATTTTGGAAATTGGAGCCGGAACCGGCGGAACAACCGCTTACCTCCTACCTCATCTTCCAGCAGAGCGAACTGAATATGTGTTCACAGACTTAGGAACGTGGTTCACTGCCAAGGCTCAAGAGAAATTTCGGGATTACCCATTTATCCGCTATCAGTCTTTAGACATCGAACAAGACCCCCAATCTCAGGGATTTACTAACCATCAATACGACATCATTGTGGCAGCAAATGTCCTGCACGCAACTGAGGATTTACAGCAAACCTTACGTCACGTTCGCAGCCTGTTAGCACCGGGAGGATTATTAGTGTTGCTAGAGGGAACAAGTCCCCGATGCTGGTTAGATTTGGTCTTTGGATTAACGCCAGGGTGGTGGAAATTCTCAGACTACGAGCTGCGACCATTCTACCCTTTGTTAGCGGTGACTGACTGGCTGGAATTGTTGTCTGATTGTGGGTTTCAAGGGGCTGTGCATCTTGCGCCTGATTGCGAGGCGATCGGCGATTCATTCCAACAGGTTGTCATCCTGGCTCAGAGCATCAGCACCAATAACCCAGTTAACCACAATCATCTTCCATCGCCCATTGCTACCACCATCAACACCCCACAATCAACATTTATCCAATCGCTAGTATCAAAGCCTCCACGAGTGCGACAGGAGGAATTAGTCACTCATGTCCGCTTATTAGTAGCCAAAGTTTTAGGCTTAAAGCAACCCCAGTCCATCGGTTTGCAGCAAGGGTTCTTTGAATTAGGGATGGATTCATTAACTGCTACGGAGTTGAAAGACCAATTGCAAAATAGTTTAGGCTGTTCTCTTTCCCCAACCACACTATTTGATTATCCTACGGTAGCAGCGTTGGCGAATTATCTAGAAACGCAAGTGTTGTCGCTCTTAGAACCACAAGAATCAGCCTCTAACTCAGAGAGTTTAGAACAACAAGCCTCACTGCAAGAATCATTAGAAAAGAGAGTGAAATTGTCATCGCCCGACCAATCGCTTGACGAAATTGCAGATTTGCTGGCTGCAAAACTAGCATCAATCAGAGAGGGAAAACTGCTATGAGTCGTCCTTCAGAAACCAGAGATTATGGGCAATTGATGCAGAACGCATTGCTGGAGCTATCAGCCTTACAAGCAAAGCTCGATACCCTCGAACATGCTGCAACTGAACCGATTGCAGTCATCGGTATTGGTTGCCGCTTTCCTGGAGGAGTTAACTCTCCAGAGGAGTTATGGCTGTTATGCAAAAATGGTGGTGATGCGATCGCCGAAGTCCCTAGCGATCGCTGGGATGTAGATGCTTACTACGATCCCGATCTAAGTAGTTATGACAAAACTAACACCCGTTGGGGTGGCTTTTTAACAAACATCAATCAATTCGATCCCGGCTTTTTCGGAATTTCCACGAGCGAAGCAGCTACCATTGACCCCCAGCAACGACTGCTATTAGAAGTAAGTTGGGAGGCATTAGAAAACGCTGGCTACGACCCCTTACAACTGGCTGGTTCTCAGACTGGCGTATTTGTGGGAATTGCCACTTGTGATTATTACAAAGCCATGACCGCAATTCCCACGAGAGCCGGCACCGGAATTGCTAACAGTATGGCGGCAAATCGGCTGTCTTACTTTTTGGATGTGCGAGGCCCTAGCGTGACAATTGACACTGCTTGTTCGTCGTCCCTGGTTGCCATTCATACCGCTTGCCAAAGTCTGCGGCATCAAGAGTCAAATCTGGCATTGGTGGGCGGTGTGAATATTATGTTGTTACCGGAGGTGAATATTACCTTTTCTCAGGCTGGCATGATGTCATCTGATGGACGTTGCAAAAGCTTTGACGCTACAGCCGATGGCTACGTCCGAGGAGAAGGATGTGGGGTAGTTATCCTGAAGCGTCTTTCAGATGCAGTCAAAGATGGCGATCGCATTTTAGCCTTACTGCGGGGAACTGCCGTAAATCATAACGGTCGCAGTGTTGGCCTAACTGCACCAAATGGGTTGGCTCAACAAGCAGTGATTCGGCAAGCATTGGCAAATGCGAAGGTGGCATCCCATGAAATTGATTATGTTGAGGCACATGGTACGGGTACTCCAATGGGTGATGCCATCGAGCTACAAGCAATCTTCGGGGTGCTAGGACAGGGGCGAAACCTCGACCAACCCTGCGGACTCGGTTCTGTGAAAACTAATATTGGCAATCTAGAAGCTGCTGGTGGGATTGCCGCATTCATCAAAACTGTTCTCTGTTTGCAACACGGAGAAATTCCCCCTCATCCACATTTCAAAACCATCAATCCCCATATTGACATCAAGTCAACACCATTTTTGATTCCCACAATCGATCGCCCGATAAATATCAAGCCTTGGTTTGCTGGTGTTAATTCCTTTGGCTTTGGCGGTACTAATGCTCATGTAGTACTGAAAGCAGCTCCAGAGGAGAGCAGGGGAGCAGGGGAAGCAGGGGGGGCAGGGGAGCAGGTTAAATCGCTGTTGACGCTTTCGGCAAAAACTGAGACAGCGTTGAGGGAACTTGCAAGTTGTTATGCAGATAGTTTAGAAAACTATGCTGCTCAATCAATTCCTGATATCTGTTTCACAACTAATATCGGTCGATCGCATTTTAACCATCGTTATGCCATCATTTCATCAGGCGATTTACCTCATTTAATCTCCCAACTGAGGACATTCGCCACTAGCAAACAGACGACAGGACAGCTACAGCCAGATAATCGCCCGAAGATTGCATTTCTGTTCGCTGGACAGGGTTCGCAATACGTTGGTATGGGATGGGAACTTTACAACAGCCAACCTATTTTCCGTGCTGCCTTAGACGATTGCGATCGCATCTTACGCTCTTATTTGGATCGGCCACTGCTGGAAGTACTGTATCCATTAGGGGAAAGGGAAAGAAACTCAGCGCCTCATCTTCTAGATGAAACTGCCTACGCCCAACCTGCTCTATTTGCTGTAGAGTATGCCTTAGTGAAATTGTGGCAGTCATGGGGCATTGAACCCGATGCGGTGATGGGTCATAGCGTCGGAGAGTATGTAGCAGCTTGTGTGACAGGTGTATTCAGCTTGGAGGAAGGACTGTACTTGAGTGCGGAACCGGGACGACTGATGGCAACACAAGCTAGAGAAGGGCAAATGGTGGCGGTGTTTGCAGCTAAGGAGATTGTAGAAGAGGCGATCGCATCGTACCAGGATGCTGTTGCTATTGCTGCCTTTAATGGCCCTACCCAAACTGTGATTGCGGGCGATAGACAAGCAGTTTCAGCAGCGATCGCCCGTCTGGAATCCGATTTTATTATGACTCGCGAGTTGAATGTTGCCCACGCGTTTCACTCACCCTTAGTAGACCCCATTCAAAATGCTTTTGAGCAGACTTTGAGGAAAATGCAGTTTCATCCACCTTGTCTACCCTTTATCTCTCATCATTCGGGAGAATTCGAGGCAGGGATACTAGATGCTGACTACTGGCGCTCCCAACTGCGATCGCCGGTGCGTTTCGATGGAGGTATCCAAACTTTAGCAGAGGCAGGGTATAATATTTTCTTGGAAATTGGCCCAACAGATACTTTGGCAAGTATGGGTAAGCGCTGTCTACCTAAAAACACTGCCATTTGCTTGTCTTCTTTAAGACAAGGGCGCAATGACTGGCGATCGCTGCTCGACACCTTAGCTACTTTATACGAGAAGGGTATAAACATTAATTGGTCAGAATTTCATCGAGATTCTCCCAGACAACGAGTTGCCCTGCCCACTTATCCTTTCCAGCGCCAACGCTGTTGGATTGACAATGAATTTTAGATTTTAGATTTTAGATTTTTTGGTTCATGCCCCGCCCCGCTTAAATTTTAGATTTTAGATTGCCGATTTTAGATTAAAAATTCCTCAATTCAAAATCCAAAATCCCAAATCCAAAATTGATTGACTCTCTTTGAAGAACTTCCAAATAAAAAATACCCCACTGTTCCCAGTCAGCAATTAGCCAACATTCTATGCCTATAGGAATCGAGAAACTCAATCTGTACTCAGGGCAGTTCTATCTAGACATTGCCGATCTTGCCGAAGCGCGTGGTAAAAACTTCCAACACATTGCCGATAGCTTAATGTGCAAAACGCGATCGGTTTATCCGGTCTATGAAGATGCGATTACTCTGGCGGTGAATGCAGCCAAACAACTCTTATCACCTCAAGACCTGGAAGATATCGAACTACTAATCGTGGGTACAGAATCTGCGGTTGATTGTGGTAAATCCCTGTCTACCTGGGTACATCGGTTTTGTAACTTGTCTCCTAATTGCCGTAACTTCGAGGTGAAACATGCTTGTTATGGTGGCACTGCGGCATTCAAAATGGCCGCTTCGTGGGTAGCTTCAGGGGCGAGACCTGGAAAAAAGGCATTGGTAATTAACACGGACTTCAGCAGCATCACGCTCAATACCGACCAGGAGTTTATCTGCGGAGGTGGTGCAGTAGCGATGCTCGTTAGCGCCAATCCCCAAATTATCGAAATTGAACTGGATAAGGCGGGTTACTGGACAAAGGAGATTTCTGACTATCTGCGCCCCACTTTTAACACCGAAGTTATCAAAAGTGAAACGAGTCTTTACTCTTATTTAGATGCTTTGGAGGGAGCATTCAGTCACTACGAGCAAATCGTAGGTTCTGTAGACTATGATGCTGATTTCCAAAAACACATTTATCATGCGCCCTTTCCAGCAATGACATTTCAGGCACATCGCACCATACTCAACCGATTTGAGGCGGTAGGGAAAGCGGCTGCTAAGTTAAGTTTTCAATCAAAAGTTGCAGAAAGTATACATTTTGCTCAACAAATTGGTAGTTCCTATGGAGGTTCCAATTTTATTTGTTTGTTAAGTCTTTTGAATTATGCCAAGGATCTTAATCCGGGCGATCGCATTTCTTTGTTTGCTTATGGTGGTGGCTGCCAAGCAGAATTCTACAGTGCCACTATTGGAAAGGCTGCAACTGAAATTGTCCGATCGCTCAACATTGACGAACACCTCAATCAGCGACTTCGTTTATCTGTTGCAGATTATGAAGCTAGTGAATTGACGCGTGAAAAATATAGCGATCGCCGGGACTTTAACTTAGAAAACTATTTAGATGAACGCTATGAAAAACGCTATCGAGGTCAAGGTTTACTTGTGTTAAGCAATGTTGAAAATTACTATAGGCAATATAAATGGAGTTAATAGTAGAGGCCATCCGCTATAAAATCGATTCAGGAGTTGCCCAGATTGCCTTGGTGCAGCCCCAAACAGGTAATACACTCAATCCATCTTTAATTAATCAACTTAGTCAAGCGTTACAAGCTGCGATCGCCGATTCATCTTGTCGGGCGATCGTGCTTCAAGCTGAGGGAACTGACTTCTGCAAAGGACTTGACTTGGAATGGATATTACAGCAGGGAGGAAGACCTCAAATAGAACTGTTTCAAGCTTTTATAAATTGTCTGCAACTGATTTGCCATTCTCACTTACCCGTAATCGCCTGTGTTGAAGGTAATGTTACAGGTGGAGGACTAGGTTTAGTTGCGGCTTGCGATCTGGTTATTGCCAACGAGAACGCAATATTTATGTTGCCAGAAGTGATCATTGGCATGATTCCGGCTCTAATTGCACCGTTCTTGCTGCGTCGTCTGACCATAGCACAGCTCAAGTATTTAACCCTCAGCAGTCGGGGTATTGACAGCCTAGAAGCCAAGGCATTTGGGTTAGTAGATGAAGTGGCGACTGAAGGTATGGCTACCACCTTGAACCGACAATTACAACGGCTATTTCGTTCTTCTCCCGAAGCGATCGCTGCCAGTAAACAATATTTTGAACAACTCTATGGGTCAGATTTACAGCGACAAATTAATATTGCCCTGAATCAACTTGTTTCATGGTTAACACAACCGGAGGTCTTAGAAGGAATTCAAAGTTTCACCGAGGGATTCTCGCCACCTTGGTTTCAAAAGTACAGGGGAAAAACCCATGTCTAAAGTTTTGCTCGCCAACCTAGAAGACGGCATCTTCCAACTGCAAATCGATGACCCTGAAAACGAAAATCGTTTGAGCGAAGAACTATGTGATGAATTAATGACAGCCCTGACTCATCTAGCGACAGAACCGAGCCTGAAAGTCTTGATTTTGAGTGGGCGATCGGATGTCTTCTGTGCCGGAGCAAGCTTGGACACCATCAAACAAGTTGTGAGTGGCAATGCAGATGTCAAAGATTTATCACTGCCCAACCAACTACTCAGCTTTCCCGTACCAATTATTGCAGCTTTGCAGGGTCATGCTGTGGGAGGTGGCATAGCGTTAGCGCTCTACTGCGATCTGGCGATCGCATCCGAAAACAGTCGGTACGGAGTTAATTTTACAGATTTGGGATTTACCCCCGGAATGGGTATCTTATCTGTCTTACCAGCAATGGTTGGACATCACTTTGCTAGCGAGATGCTCCTCACCGCCAAGCTCTACAAAGGTAAAGAACTCAAGGAACGAGGTTTATTTAACTACATAGTTCCAGCTGAGGAAGTTATGACTTTAGCCTTGGATATGGCACGGAGAATTGCTGAAAAACCCAGACATGTTTTGGAGATGGTAAAAGACACCCTGTGTCTACCCCGGCGTCAAGCTCTCCAAGCAGCATTGTCCCGCGAACACCTAATGCACAAAATCTGTTTTGGCGTTCCAGGGACATTAGCACACATCGAAGCGGCTTATTTAGCCTAAATTTTGTTTTTTGATTTTCAATATAGGAGACAAGACATCATGGATCGAGAGCAAGTATTAAATGTCGTAATTAAACATATCAAGCTCAACATAGATGGACTGGAAAATGTTGAAATAGATCCACATAAAACAATTGGAGAATATGGAGCTAGTAGTCTTGACGGCGTAGAAATTGTTTCTGCTTGTATGCGAGAACTCAAAATAAAAATTCCCAGAACAGAAGTTTCTAGCTTTAAGACAATCAATGACTTGGTGGAACTGTTCGCCAAGTTTAAAGACGAAGCTTCTCAAGAAGTTAAAGTTACGCAATAAAAATTCCCCAGTCAATATTGTTTTAAGGTACAAGAAGCGATAAATCGCTGTCTCTACAACAACGATCGCTCCTTCGTATAGACGGCGATAAATCGCGTCTTTGTAATCTATAACTTTCATCAAAAAACCTTAACCAGTGAGTTCGACAAGTGCTATTTTGACTTCTCCCCCAGCCCCTTTCCTACCAGGAGAGGAAAGCAAAAAATTTTCTTTTCTCGTTACTCTTCCCTCTCCTAAAAGGTGAGAGCGGCTGGGAGAAAGAAGTCTGTCGAACTCACGTTAACCAAACGGTATTGCAGTCCCCGTTCTTTTTCCAAAAGCAGGTGAAAATGGTTACTCAAACTGTCGAGTCCGATGTCCAAGATTCATTAATGGAATACTTGGAAGATCCGTTTTTAAATCACCTTTTTAAACAAATCAGAAAAGCTGAACAAATTAGAGGGATATCAGTTGATTTAACCCATGCGTGCAATCTTCGGTGTCAGGGATGCTATTTCTTTTTAGATGAATTGGATCAGTTCAAAGCACCCAAAGATGAAGCCGAATTTGATACATTTATTGCTCACGAAAAGAGCAGAGGAACAAATTTTATTACAGTGGTTGGGGGAGAACCCAGCCTGATGCTAGAGCGATTGCAGAAGCTTTACCAAAATTTTCGGTTAATGGTTGTTACCAATGCCCTGATCAAAATCCCTTATGAGGGATTTGAAACAATGCCGATCGCTATCTCTCTTTGGGGCGATCGTGAAACTGACAAGACACTCCGAGGAGGTGGTAAACTTGATGTTTTCAGCAAAGCTTTAAAAAATTACAAAGACGATCCGCGTGCTATTTGGCATTACACTACTACACCAGGTAACGCCCATGAAATCGCTAGCGTTGTCGAGCAGTGCGTAGCTAACGGTAATCGCGTCTTGTTTAACTTTTACAGCGATCGCATTGACTTAGGAGGAGTTTACGATCATAATCTGGGATTTGCAGATGTGCGGCGTGAGATTGATAAAGCGATCGCCCGCTACCCTGACAAAATTTTAATGACTTCGTACATGAGCAGCGTGTTTACCACACAGCAACTTTACGATGAAACTTGGGGTTATGAAGTTTGCACCAGTCTCACTGTAGATCATGAAATTAATCAAAACCGGATTAAAAATGGTAAACGTTATAATCCCCATTATCGCGCTTACAATCCCGATCTGAAATCAACTCGGCGTTGTTGCACAGGTGATAATCAAGATTGCTCAACTTGTTACCAAACTTGGGCGCAGGTTGGTTGGATCATGATCAATCTAGAACGACACCTCGGTTCCAAACAAGAATTTACTAACTGGCTGACTACGACATACCTGTTTTACCTGATGTGTCGCATGGTTGACTTTGAATCTGGCGTGCAACTTTTACCTGAAATTCATCAACGAATCAAGAGTGCTGAGTTTTGTTAGCGGATAGCTAAGGTTTAGCCTGTGCTGAGTAAAAAACTGCCCGGAAGAATCAAAGCTAATACCTGTGTACATCAATATTGAGTAATTTTCCTTACTCAAGACTCAGCACAGAGGAAAGTAAATTGCTAGTAATTCAGGATCTATTCGTTTCTATATTGCTCGGTTTTTCGCAAAGGAAATAAATTGCTATGGCTACTCAAGTAATAGAAACCGAGGTACAAGATCCTTTAATGGAGTATTTAGAAGACCCTTTTCTGTATAACCTGTTCGCACAGATTAGAAAAGCGGGCGCTATTAAAGGAATCTCTGTAGACTTAACTCATCTATGTAATCTGCGGTGTGAGGGTTGTTGTTTTTTCACCGATGACTTAGATCAAAATGCAGCACCCAAAGACGATGCTGAGTTTGAGGCTTTAATTGCACAAGAAAAAGCTAGAGGCACTAACTACATTACGGCAGTTGGGGGTGAGCCTACCTTAATGCTGGATCGATTGCGAAAGCTGGCGCAAAATTTTTGGATGATTGTTGTCACAAACGGGATGATCAAAATTCCTTATGAGGGATTTGAAAATACAGCTATTAGTGTTTCGCTTTGGGGAGATAGCGAAACCGATAAAAAGCTGCGGGGAAAAGGCAAGTTAGATGTTTTCAGCAAGGCTCTCAAAAATTACAAAGACGACCGTCGAGCCTTTTGGTACTACACAACGACCGCTGGTAACGCCCATGAAATTGAACGGGTTGTTGAACAATGTGTCGAAAACGGTAATTGCGTAATGTTTAACTTTTACGGGGATAAGGCAGGGTTAGGAGGTGTTTATGATAATCAACAAGGGTTTGCAGATGTGCGTCATGAAATCGACCGGATGATTGCCCGCTATCCCGATCGCATCTTGATGACCTCCTACATGAATCAAGTATTTACTACAGGGCAAATGTACGATGAAACCTGGGGCTATGATGTCTGTCCTTGCATTAGTGAAAATCGCCCAGAGAATGCAGCCCGATTCCAAAATGGTAAACCCTATAATCTTCACTTTCGCGCTTACAATCCTGATGGCAAATCAACCAGGACATGCTGCACCAGCGAACATCCCGATTGCTCAACCTGTTACCAAACCTGGTCGCAGATGGGCTGGATTATGCTGAATATGGAGCGACACTTAGGTTCTAAGCAAGAATTTACCAACTGGCTGACGACAATGTACGTGTTTTACTTGGGTGCTAGAGCGATTGATTTTGAATCTGGCGTTCAGCTTTTGCCTGAAATTCATCGGCGAGTGAGTGGGATATGAATCAAGAACCGATCGCGATCGTTGGTATTGGTTGTCGCTTTCCTGGAGGTGTCCAAAGCCCAGCTAGCTTCTGGAACCTGTTGCAAAATGGCAGGGATGCAATTACCGAAATACCTGGCGATCGCTGGAACGTTAACAAATTTTATCATCCCGATCCGGTGGAACCAGGTAAAATGTATAGCCGCTGGGGTGGGTTTATCGACCAGATAGACCAGTTCGATGCTAAATTCTTTGGGATTTCTGGTGCGGAAGCGGCTCGGATTGACCCCCAACAACGACTCTTGTTAGAAACAACGTGGGAGGCGCTAGAGGATGCAGGACAAGTGCCAGAACATCTAGCTGGCAGCGATACCGGGGTTTTTATTGGGGTACTTAACCGGGATTACAATTACATTCAATTGGGGGAGCGCGATCGCGATGCGATTAATGCCCATACCATAGTTAGCTCAAACCTCAACTTGGTACCAAATCGCATTTCTTACTGCTTTGACTTCACAGGCCCCAGTCTACCGATTGACGCTGGCTGTGCCTCATCATTAGTCGCCGTTCACTTTGCTTGCTCTAGTCTCTGGAATGGGGAATGTAGCCTTGCCCTAGCAGGTGGGGTCAATGTCATCTTCAAACCAGAAGTCAGCATCGCCATGAGTAAGGCATTTTTACTGTCTGCGGATGGTCGTTGCAAGAGTTTTGATGCCGCAGCAGATGGTTTTGTGCGGGCTGAAGGGGTGGGGGTTGTTGTTCTAAAGCCGCTATCTCATGCCCTCGCTGACGGTGATGCTATTTATGCAACGATCCGCAGCAGTGCTGTCAATCAAAACGGTCGCGGCAGCAGTTTTACAGCCCCCGAAGCTTTGGCGCAGCAGGCAGTCATGCAAAAAGCCTATCGGCAGGCAGGAATTCTCCCTCAGCAGGTGCAGTATGTAGAAACTCAAGGCTCCAGTTCGCCGATGGGGGATGAGATTGAAGCCAAAGCGATCGGGGCTGTCATCGGCAGCGATCGCGCTTTGGGCAATGAATGCGCCATCGGATCTGTGAAAACAAATATTGGACACATGGAAGCGGCTGCCGGCATTGGCGGACTGATTAAAGCAGCGCTAGCAGTTAGCCATCGTCAGATTCCAGCCAATCTGCATTTTCAAACCCCCAATCCCAAAATTCCTTGGCAAGAACTGCGGTTGCGCGTGGCACAATCTCTGGAACCATTAATAAATAAGGATAATCAACCACCAATCGTCAGTGTAAATGGTTTTGGTCTGGGGGGCACGAATGTTCATGTGATTCTGCAAGGTGTAGAGATTGGTAAGCCAAGATCCTTGCCAATTGACGCGGCGATCGCTAACCAACCACAACTGTTTTTAATGTCAGCTCGTAGTCCAGAGGCTTTGAAAGCCTTTGCTAAAGCTTATATTGAGTTTTTTACTGCCCAGGATAACCCGACAATTTCATTGGCAGACATTTGCTATACAACTAGTTTGCGCCGTAGCCATCACTCCCACCGTTTAGCAATGGTAGTTGATTCTAAGAAACAACTCGCCGAGCATTTAATGGCTTTTCTCGCACAAGAAAGCCGCCCCTCGATGTTTTCCGGCTATGTAGAGCAACAGGGGGAGCAGAGGGGCAGGGGAGCAGAGGGGCAGGGGAGAAGTCCTCAATTCAAAATTCTAAATTTTGCTACTGAACGCGCTCAGATATTGAATTCCTTAGCAGAGCGCTATACCCTAGAAGATTCAATTGATTGGAATGCTCTTTATCCTCATGGTGGTTGTTTTGTACGTTTGCCGTCCTATCCGTGGCAACGACAGCGTTACTGGCACGAATCAGAAGCCTCACGGCAAGATAGATTAGGAGAATCTAATACTGCCCAAACCTCTAGTGCGGTTATATCCAACGGCTCTGGGATTGATATTATAAAGCAATGGTCAGTAGCCGTAAATAGCCAACGCACCGATTTATTAAGCACTTACATTCAAGCACAAATTGTCCAAGCGTTAGAGTGTGAGCCTGTTCAAGTTGATGTCCAAAAGCCACTTAATAGTATGGGCATCGATTCTCTGATGGCTGTGAGTCTGAGAAATCACATTGTCACCAATTTAAAGATTGAACTGCCAATCGAACAGTTCATTGCTAGTCCTAGCATTGCGGAATTAGCTCAAGCTTGCCACGAACAATTAATTTTGAAAAATTTGATACCAACTATTCAGATTGCTAATTTTGTCGAAGAAATAGAGGAGTTAACACTTTAGCCTCAGTTCGGTATTGAGACGAGTACAAGCAAAAGCAGATCGGGTTTTGGAGAGGGCTAAATATGGTATTGAATGAATTGTTAACATCTAGTTTGTCAGTCAAAAATTTAGTAGAACTGACGCGTTATCGCGCCGAACAACAGCCCGATCGCCTCGCCTATAGTTTTTTGCTGGATGGAGAAAAGGAAGTAATTAGTCTCACATATCGAGAACTGGATCTATCGGCACGAGCGATCGCGGTGCAACTGCAAACTGTCAGTGCCAAGCATGAGCGTGTCCTGCTTCTCTACCCGCCTGGTCTTGATTTCATTACCGCCTTCTTTGGCTGCTTATACGCTGGTACGATCGCCGTTCCTGCTTATCCGCCTCGACAAAATCAGTCGATCTCCAGGCTGATGGCAATTATGGCAGATGCCCAAGCTAGGGTTGCCCTGACTACAACTTCCCTGCTTACAACCATCGCTACTCAATTTAACCACCATCCAGACCTGACCACAAAACAGATTTTAACTACCGACACCATCGCTAATCAGCAAGCAGAGTTTTGGCACGAACCCGTACTCGATCCAAACGCGATCGCATTTCTGCAATACACCTCTGGCTCAACCGGGATGCCCAAGGGGGTTATGGTCAGTCATGGCAACTTACTGCACAATTTAGAACTGATTCACCAGTTTTTCCAAACCACTCCTAACGAATTAGGCGTATCCTGGCTGCCCCCTTATCATGATATGGGCTTAATCGGCGGCATCCTTCAACCCCTTTACGTCGGTTCCTCAATAATTTTGATGTCGCCTGTTGCGTTTTTGCAGAAGCCATACCGTTGGTTAGAAGCAATTTCTTGCTATCAAGCGACGATTAGCGGCGGGCCGAATTTTGCCTATGACTTGTGCGTGCAGAAGATTCAGCCAGAACAATTAGTGGGTCTTGACCTGAGCAGTTGGAAAGTTGCTTTCAATGGTGCTGAACCAGTTCGTGCCCAGACCCTAGAGCGATTTGCTACCAAGTTTGAGCCTTACGGCTTTCGCCCTGAAGCTTTTTATCCTTGCTATGGGATGGCTGAAGGCACATTGTTGATTTCCGGGGGGGTAAAAGAGTGCTACCCAACGGTGTGTAATGTAGAAAGTGCTGCTCTCGAACAAAACCAAGTTGTGCTGTGTGCAGAGCAACAGCAGCATAGTATCAAGATTGTTGGGCAGGGGAGGACGGGGTTAGGTCAAACAATTGCGATCGCCAATCCGCAATCTTTCCAGAGATGTCCAGATGGTACAGTCGGAGAAATTTGGGTTACAGGAGCAAGTATTGCTCAAGGATACTGGCAAAAACCCCAAGAAACGCAAGAAACATTCTATGCCTGTTTAGACGATACAGATGAGGGTTCGTTTCTGCGAACGGGCGACCTGGGATTTCTACATAATGGTGAATTATTTGTTACCGGGCGACTCAAGGATTTAATTGTGATTCGAGGTCGCAACTACTATCCTCAAGACATTGAACTGACGGTACAGGAAAGCCATTCTGCTCTCCGGCAAGGTTGTGGAGCAGTGTTTGCCATTGAGGTAGAAGGAGAAGAAAGAATCGTCGTTGCTCAAGAAATCGAGCGCACCTACTTAAGAAAGCTGAATGCAGATGAAGCGATCGCCACAATTCGGCAAGCGGTGTCACAGGTTCATGAGTTATCAGTTTATGCAGTGTTGCTGCTCAAGACTGCCAGCATTCCCAAAACATCGAGTGGTAAGATTTCCCGTACTGCTTGCCGCAATGGATTTCAAACAGGTAGTTTGGACATGATTGCTGCTGACATCTTGCCCCAATGGGATGGCAAAAATAGCGAATATAAACTCACAGCAGCAGAACTGTTAGCGATCGCTCCCACACAAAGACAACAGCACTTAGAGTCTTACATTCAAGCAAAACTAGCCAGGGGACTGAAAGTTGATTTAGCGAAACTCCATCCCCAACAACCCTTGCATCAGCTAGGCCTCGATTCCTTGACTGCGATCGAGATTAAACATCAAATCGAAGTCGATCTAGAAGTCAATGTTCCTGTGGTCAAGTTTCTAGAAGGTGTGACCATTGCAAATCTCGCTGCTCAAATTCTCAGACAATTGACTGGAGTAAATTCTCAGCAGCAAGGCGAAAAGCTACCCTTTTTCTGCATTCATCCGGTGATGGGTGTCGCTTCCGTTTATTCCGACCTGGCAGAGTTATTGGGTCAAGAACAACCTTTCTATGGGCTACAATCTGCGGGGATTACTGGCGAAAGCAAATCAAAAGATTGTATAGAAGACATTGCTGCTGAGTACATCCACGGTATCCAACAGGTGCAGTCAGAAGGCCCCTATTGTCTAGGAGGTTGGTCTTTTGGCGCGCTGGTGGCATTTGAAATGGCCCAACAGCTACAGCAAGCAGGGCAGACCATTGCTTTACTTGCACTGATTGATACTCCCGCCTTTTGCGACAATCGCACTCAGAATTTCTTCCAGATGGCTAAATTTCTCCTGAATTCCGTGCTTCGCAATCTTGGCCCTTATCTGGATGAAACAGTAGACCATTTTCTGACTGCTGTCGAAGAACGACAACTCACCCAACAGATTGCAACTAAGACCTCGAAGCCATTGGATTTTTTGGTTGAGCCAGGAAGTATAGCTAAGGTTGTCGCCCACCAGTCCAGGCTGAGTAAGCTTTTCCAACCAGCTGCGCGACGGCTATTTCAAGTCATACAAGCTAACAACTCAGCCCTCCTCAAATACAAGCCGCAGCCTTATCCAGGTAAAGTTACCCTATTTCGGACGAGCAAACAAACTGGAAAAAATCCCCAAGATGCAACCCTTGGCTGGGGCGATCTAGCAATGGGAGGAATTGAGATTCACCAAATTCCGGGAAACCATCTGAATTTAGTTCTCCCGCCCCATGTAGAGGTACTTGCCGAAAAGCTAAAAGCTTGTCTCGATCGCGCGCAGATTCAAAAGATGGAGGTGTTGTAGATTTTCCCTTTTCTAAGAGGCTTGTATTAGCTTGATAATACTATCAGGAGATTTATAAAAATAAATAATAACCAAAATGTTCGCTTTGATTACTGATAGTTATAAAACAGCACTAACTGATATTATCCTATCAAGTCTCCATCTATATTCAGAGGATAAAAATCAAGCAATAAGTAGAACGGCTTCAAAAAACCAAACTATGTAAAGAAAAATAAAATAGGCTGAAACCCTTTTATATTCTGCCCGATTCCACTAATCAATATTCACAGCAACCTACTTCTTATGAGTATACCTTTAAAGCTTCGCAGTGGTTTTAGCTTTGATGAAGCGATTTTAATGGCTAAGTTCTCCAAACGAAGTTATGAAATATTTCAAGTCGGAGGAGGCTCTGTTGAAGATGCCGAAGTCCAAGATATCTATAACTCTCTGTATAAGAATGAGGGCTGGAAATTAGTTCATAGCTTGCAAAATAATGAAAATAATATCCGAGGTTTCATTTTTAAACGAGAAGAAAGTAATCAATTTGCGGTGATTTTTCGAGGCTCGATTGTTACCGATCGCGGTCAAATTGAATTAACGGATATTTTGACCGATCTCAATTGGTCATTAATTAACTATGGTTCTCTACCAGATACGCGAGTCAAAGTTGCACGGGGATTTTTTGAAGGATTTGAAGCGGTCAAAGACGAACTTGCTGTTTTTTTCCAGGTTCTCTTAGGTCAAATTAATGCTCAAGATTTTGAGACATTTCAAACCTTGAATTCTGGCAAACAAATTGCTATTGCCCATGCCATTGCTGCGGCTGGAGGAATCCGATTCGGACTGGCCTTTGAGCGCCGATTAAAAAAACTAATTTCGGAAGTCTTCTCTTATGATGCGATCGGCAACCTGAATCGAGCCTGGAGTTTTGCCCGCGATGAACTGTTGAACTTTGAAGATATCTCTAGAGAAATGAGTCAGTTATCGAATAGTCGCAGGGCTGACGCTAGCTTAAATTCTATATCTAAGATACCTAAAAATACCAGCCGCCTTGAGGTTTTCGTGGGCGGTCATAGTTTGGGCGGTGGTTTAGCTCAACTCGGCGCTCTGTTCTTAAAACGCCGCTTTAGTTCTTTAGGAGAGTTAGCTTTACGAGTCAAAGTATACACCTTTGGATCTGTGAAAGTTGGCAATCGGCATTTTGCCAATTACTACAACGAACAATTAGGAGAAGGATTTAGTTACCGCGTCGAAAATCAACTCGATCCGTTTACTCTAGTACCCTTTAGCCTTCCTTTCCCTTTAAGTATGGTTGCTGGCAATGGCTTGAGATTGGGGGAACTTTACTTAGGCAATTACGAACATGTGGGAGAAGTTCATCACGTAATCGGACTGGGAAATCACGGTGTCTCTCTGAATTTTGGGGGAGCGGCAGAATTTATGGGAGGTGTTCCTTTCCCTCACAGTTTCGATACCTACATTCAACTGCTGCAAGAAGACAAAAAACGGTGGCATCAGTTGTGGCAACCCATTAGAGGAATTCTCAGCATCTTTTTACAAGAAATGCTCCAGGAACAAGAAGCTGGGATTGTGATGACCACCGAAGAACAAATACGGGGAGTTCAAGAACAGACATCTGAAGAAATTCGGAATCTCAAGCAATCTCTAGACGAACTTAAAAGCGAAATTCAGCGATCGGGGCTGAACTTGAAGAACGAATAAGAACTGGTAACTTTTGCTACTTATGACCCCTACTGTTACTGCTCGCAATCTTAGTATCTTTGCTGGTCTACTTGCCTTAAGTATCGGGGCTGGATACGTTTTCCTGTTTAAAGTATCTAGCCCGTCACCCGCCAACAACGCCTCGTCATCTTCGTTATCGTTGCCCGCTGAAAAAACAAAAGTCCTGGCATTGGGGCGGTTGGAACCAGAAGGGGAGATTACCAAAGTTGCAGTTCCAGTGGGGGCGCAGATTGATAAATTAAAAGTTTCTGAGGGTGATTGGGTTAAAGCCGGACAAGTTTTGGCTGATCTCAAAAGTCACCAAGAAATGCTGGCTAAACGAAATTTGGTTGCTAGCCAGTTAGAGGAGGTGCAAAAACAGATACAAACAGATAGCTCCCTCAATAAAATTGAGATTGGTCAGGCACAAGCACAGATTAGTCAGATTTCTACTCCTCGTTTGCAAGAAATTAGCTCTCAAGAGGCTGCTGTTCGCCGATCGCAAGCAGAGTTGGATCAAGCAATTATCATACGCGATCGCTATGCAAAACTTTATGCTGAAGGTGCAGTTCCTAAAGAAGATTATGAGATTAGGAAGTTACTGGTTGTACAAACTCAGGAGAATTTAAGTCAAGCCAGAGCCAAGTTAGATCAATTAACCACGACCCGCACAGAGGATATCAAAGTAGCTCAAGAGAACCTCAAACGCTCAGAGATGAATTTAAAACGAGTCGCTAGCCATAGTGGGTTGATTTCAGCCATCCAAAATTTAAAACTAGCCCAGGCACAGTTAGAGCAAACTATTATCCGTGCGCCCAAAAACGGCCAAGTCCTGAAGATTTACACCCAGGCTGGAGAAGTGATTTCCGATCGCGGGCTTCTGGCTCTGGGCAACACACGTAATATGTATGTAGTGGCAGAGGTTTTTGAAACAGACGTTAAGTTGATTAAAGTCGGACAGCGAGCAACGATTACCAGTCCGGTTTTTGAAGAAAAAATGACTGGCACTGTCGCCAAAATTGGTCAACTGGTGTTCAAAAACGACATTATTGGGGACGATCCGACAGCAAAATCAGATGTCCGAGTGGTAGAAGTGAAAATCCGCTTAGATCGAAGCAAACTTGTCTCCGATCTTAGTAATCTGCAAGTAGATACCGAGATTGATTTAAATTAATTCGCTAAAGGTTTTTCAAAAGAAAACAGGGAATAGGGAACAGGGAATAGGGAATGGGGAATGGGGAATAGGGAATAGGGAACTTAGACTTTAACAATTTTTGCAGATGTCTAAATCATTAGGAGTCAGAGAATGTGACTAAACGTCAGCACCGCAAACACTGGAAAGGGCCCCCGTTGGCATGGCGCAACTTAATGCAGAGTAAAGCTCGCTTAAGCGTGGGAGTTTCAGCCATCAGCTTTGCGGTTTCCTTAATATTTATGCAACTTGGACTCTTTGGCGGAGTGATGAAGGGAGCGACGCTCCTCTATGACAGCCTCGATTTTGACATTGTATTGATTTCATCCAAGTCGCCAGAGTCTACCAATGTTCCACCCTTTCCTCGACGTTATTTGTATCAGGCAGGAGGGATGAATGGCGTTGCTGCTGCTAGACCGCTATACCTGTCATTTGGCTCGTGGCGCAATGTAGAAACGACGCGAATACGAGCGCTTTTGGTTTTGGGGTTTAATTATCGAGATCCTGTGTTGCGCGTGCCAGAAGTTTATCCGTATTTACAAGACCTGCAACGCCAAGATACCTTGCTAATGAATCGCTTTTCACGCTCCGAATTTGGCCCGAGAGAAGTAGGTCTGAAAACTGAACTGAGCAGGCGACAAGTTGAGATTGTGGGGTTGTTTAGCTTAAATAACACTATCCGTGCTGATGGCACTGTGATTGTTAGCGATGGAAATTTTATTCGTCTCAATCCGGGGCGATCGCTAAATGATGTGAGTCTGGGGCTGCTGAAAGTTGAGCCGGGTGTAAACGTTGATGAAGTCGTACAACGCTTACGCCAAATCATGCCGGCAACGATTAAGGTGTTCGATCGCCAGGAAGCCATGGCCAGAGAGCAGGAATTTTGGGTTAAATCTTCTTCGCTCGGTTATATCATTGGTGTTGCCGTTGTCATGGCTTTTTTAGTTGGGACTGTCATTGTCTATCAAGTCCTGAGTTCTGATGTCACTGAACGCTTGCACGAATACGCAACTTTAAAAGCCATTGGATATACTAATCTGCGTTTGCTGACAGTCGTTGTCCAAGAAGCGGTTGTGCTGGCGGCGCTGGGGTTTATTCCCGGTTGTCTTCTGGCTTTGGGCATGTACCATGCCATTTTTATTGCCACAAGACTACCAGTCGCCATGACTGTTAGCCGGATGTTATTAGTATTTGGCTTGACGATTCTGACATGTAGTGCGTCTGGACTTATTGTTGCTCGCAAAGTATTAGTTGCAGATCCCGCTGATGTTTTCTAGAAAAAAGGTTCGAGTTCTCCTTTTTAAGTTTTCCCTTGCTTGGCGCAACCTGCTCCAGCGCCGATCGCAGTTTTTCACAGCATTAGCCGCGATCGCCTTTGCAGTTTTTTTGATGTTTTCCCAACTCGGATTTCAGAATGCAATGTTGAATAGTAACGTTGCGTTTATTCAGGTATTAAATGCTGATTTAATCATGCTCAGTCAGCGACGCTATGTTACAGTTATTGACGAAACCTTTAATCGAACTCGATTATATCAAGCTAGACAATTTGAGGGCGTTGCCGCCGCTTATCCTCTTTATATCACTCTCGGTAGTTGGAGACGTTCTGGAACTGCTGAGGAAAGGTCTATTCGAGTACTGGGATTTAACTTAGACGATCCTGTTTTTCTTTTGCCTGAGATTCAAGCTGCTGAATCTGTTCTCAAAATGCCCAACACTGTATTGACCGATAGCAGGTCTCGCAAAGATTATGGTTCTATGCAACCGGGTGTGACGACTGAGCTTTCTGGTGTCAACATCAAAATAATTGGCACGTTTGAACTGGGTGCTGACTTTGTAACTGATGGCAATTTAATTGTCAGCGATCTTAATTTTCTGAGAATCTTTGCAACTAGACCTTCTGGCATTGATTCCAAGCTTCGTCCATCGCTCAATGACGTTGATATTGGTCTAATCAAAGTGACTCCAGGAACGAATAGCGATCGCCTAGAAAAGTTTTTAAATCAAGCTTTACCATCTGATATAGTTGTTTACACCAAACAACATTTTATTGCCAAAGAACTAGATTATTGGATGCAATCATCTGGAATTGGGGCTATTTTTGGATTAGGAACAATCATCGGTTTTGTGGTTGGTATTGTCGTAGTTTACAACATTATTTATAGTAATGTTACAGATAATCTACCTCAATATGGTACTTTGAAAGCCATTGGCCATTCTAATTTTTATCTTGTCAGTATTGTTTTTCTCCAATCTATAATTCTTTCATTTTTTGGTTTTTTTCCGGGCTTTTGCTTAAGTTCTATTTTTTATAAATTAATTTCTACGGCTACAGGGCTGCAATTAGAAATGGATTTTAACGTTATCAGCCTCGTGTTATTTTTAACAATTTTAATGTGTGTGATTTCTGGACTGATTGCCAGCAGAAAACTTAAAAAAATAGATCCTGCTGATATTTATTAACAAAGATTTTGAATAGATGTTGATATAAACCGATGTCTAACGAACCAATTATTGTCATCAAAAACCTCAACCATTATTATGGCAAGGGTCAATTACGCAAACAAATATTATTTGATATTTCCCTGAAAATTTATCCTGGAGAAATTGTGATTATGTCCGGCCCCTCTGGGTCTGGAAAGACAACACTGCTAACTTTAATTGGGGGATTGCGTTCTGTTCAAGAAGGTAGCCTTCAGATACTAGGACACGAGTTAAGCAAAGCCAGCAATCGGTTGCTGGAAAATGTCCGCAAGCAGATAGGGTTCATTTTCCAAGCTCATAATTTGTTAGGTTCCCTAACCGCAAACCAAAACGTGCAAATGTCTTTGGTGTTGAATGATGCGATCGCAATGGAAGAAGCGCAAGAGCGATCGCAAGCAATATTAGAGCAAGTGGGACTGCAAAAGCGGATTCATTCTTATCCACACCAGTTATCGGGCGGACAAAAACAACGAGTGGCGATCGCGCGGGCTTTGGTAAACCGACCCCAACTGATTTTGGCAGATGAACCAACAGCAGCGCTAGACAAAGCCAGTGGTCGAGATGTGGTGGAACTAATGCAAAAACTGGCAAAGCAGCAAAATTGTACCATTTTGCTAGTAACACATGACAACCGAATTTTAGATATTGCCGATCGCATTGTTCATTTAGAAGATGGTCGTTTAGCCTCGCCTACAGAGCAAGCAATTTTAGACATTGAGAGTACCACAACCTCATTAGTTAAAGCGAAAAAAGAGGAATTGAGCCGCACGCTCGAAGAATTAACAATCCCTCAGTTTTTGAGTTTGCTTCAGAAGCTCAAAGAAGAATTTGAACAAGTTTTGCAAGCAATGAATATTCTCAGCGAGCAAATGTTAAAAGCAAATATTGAGGAAGTGATTAGGGCTTTAGCCTGGAAAATTGCCCAAATTATGCGTGCGGATCGAGCAACTATCTTTGTAGTCGATCGGGAAAAAAACCAGCTTTGGTCTAAGGTTTCTCGGAGTGAAAATGAAGAAGCGGTAGAAATTTTCCTGCCGATGAATGATAGTATTAGTGGTTATGTTGCCACAACTGGTGAGAGTGTAAATATAACTGATGTTCAGCAAAATCCTCAGTTCTATAGAGAAATCGATCGAGCAACTGGATATCATACTTGTAATATCCTTTGCTTACCCATGTTCAATAGCAAAAACCAAGTGTTTGCAGTGGTTGTGTTGACTAACAAATTAGGAGGTAGCCCCTTTGATGCCAATGATGAACGTCTACTTCGCGAACTAACTGCACCGCTCAGTGTAATTCTAGAAGGTACTCTCTCGGTGTTACAACAATAGAGTTGTTGGGAATTGAAGAAGAATTCAGAAGTTAGAATAATATTTACCCTAAATAAGCTTTTTTAACTCGCTCATCACTAATCAATTCTGATGCTGCTCCTGTTAAGGTAATAGAACCAGCTTCTAAAACATAACCGCGATCGGCTATTTGCAGCGCCAAATTTGCGTTTTGTTCAACTAACAAAATAGTCACGCCTGTAGCCCGAAGATTTTCAATAATAGAAAAGATTTCCCGAACGATCGCAGGTGCTAAACCTAAGCTAGGCTCGTCTAAAAGCAATAGTTGTGGTTTACTCATGACAGCGCGAGCGATCGCTAACATTTGTTGTTCGCCACCACTGAGTGTTCCTGCTAGTTGATTGCGTCTTTGTGACAAGCGGGGAAATAGCTCAAATTGGCGCCCAATATCTGCTTTGATCTCGGCTTGATTGGAGCGAATATAAGCACCTAAAAGTAAATTATCAAATACAGTTTGCCGCGCTAATACTCTACGTCCTTCAGGACAATGGGCAATACCAAGTTGTACAACTTCGTGAGTTTGGCGACGAGTAATATTATGTCCATTATAGATAATTACGCCACTCTTAGGATTAACTACTTTAGATATGGCACGGAGTGTAGTTGTTTTTCCAGCACCATTAGCTCCAATTAGAGTAACTACCTCGCCTTTTTGAATAATTAAATTAATCTTTTTTAAAGCTTGGATACCGCCATAATTTACATCAAGTTCTTGAACTTCTAAAATTGTATAGTTTGGCTTACTATCGGCTTTCATGGGCGGTTTACATCCAGAAATGTTGATTCAAAATCTAAGATACATCAATCATACATTTCTTAAAACAGTGCCAAGACATTGCTTCAACTTCAAACTAACGCCATAATACCGTAATCTTTATGATGTACCATTAATTACTGATAAATATATCAAGCGTCCAGTGGGAAAAGTAGCAGATATTGGTAGCAAAGGACTAATTAATTTAGCTCCCGATGCATGGGTAAAGTGGGTAACACAACGTCCTGAAGTTGTGGCGAGAGAAATTCTCGGCTCTGAGTTTCACTGGATTAGCCGCGAAACAGATGTGTTAGTGAAAGCATACAGTGCCACTGACGGAGATTTTCTTGTACTCAATGAACTACAACTGCGTTACACAACACAGATGCCTCTACGGATGAGAGCTTATGCTGCCTTGGCACAAGAACGCTATCGATTGCCAACTTACCCAGTACTGATCAACATTTTACCGCCTTCATCCAACTTAACTATTGTCAGTAGTTACGAGCAGGAATTTTTAGGATTACGTGCTATCCAAGATTATCGCACGATCAATTTGTGGGAAATCGATGCTGAAATAGTCTTTGAGCAACCACTACCATCGTTGTTACCCTTTGTGCCAATCCTGCGAGGAGGGGGAGAGGTATCAGTTGTGCAACGCGCATTACAGGCGCTACGAGCAGACGCACAGTTGAACCAATTAGAATCATTGCTGGCATTTTTTGCTAGCTTTGTCTTAGACACGCCTTTAGTACAACAAATCATGAGGTGGGATATGGCAGTATTGCGAGAATCGCCTTGGTATCAAGAAATTGAGCAAAGAGGTATTCAGCTAGGTCTTCAGCAGGGTGTACAACGGCAGTTAATCCGAGTATTGCGACGACGCTTTGGTGAAATTCCTCATGAAGTGGAAGCAAGGCTTGAGGGTGAAAGTGTGGAAAAATTAGAAAATTTAATGGATAGTGCGATCGCTGTAAGTTCTTTAGACGAATTTATGGTAATTTTGTCTACGTAAATTCATTCATTTCCCAAATAAGCTTCAATTACAGCCGGATCGTTTCTGACTACAGATGGTTCACCCAAGGCAATTAATTGACCAAAATCTAATACAGCAATGCGATCGCACAAACCCATAACCAATGGTACATGGTGTTCTATAAGGACGATCGTCAAATTGAAGCGAACGCGCAGGCTACGGATAAATTCACTCAATTGCTGCTTTTCATTTGGGTTCATTCCCGCCGCCGGTTCGTCGAGAAGTAAAATTTGCGGTTCTAAGGCTAAAGCACGGGCAATTTCTAAGCGACGCTGATCGCCGTAAGCAAAGTTTTTGGCTTTCTCGTCAGCGCGATCGCTTAATCCTACTAAATCTAATAAATCGAAAGCTTTTTGCTTAGTTTTTAATTCTTCGCGAGGCGCTGGTGGTAATCCCAAAACACCTGTAATCATATTACTTTTGGTGTGTAAATGTCGCGCGATTATCACATTTTCTAACGCTGATAATTCCCCAAACAAGCGGATATTTTGGAAAGTACGGGCGATACCTAAAGCAGCAATTTGATGAGGACGCAGTTGAGAAACTTCTGCACCTTGATAAATTAATTGGCCACCAGAAGGTGGAATAAAGGCAGTAATCAAATTAAACAGTGTTGTTTTGCCAGCACCATTAGGGCCAATCAACCCAAAAATTTCATGTTTATTTACACTAAAAGATACATTATTTACCGCCACCAAACCACCAAAGCGACGAGTTAATGCTTTTGCTTCTAAGACAATATTGCTGTTAGCTGCTGAAATACTATGTGACATTTTCGCATATTATTATGAATTATAAAACTTACGCAATAACTCTCTAAAACTCTTAGTCCTTTGTGCCCTTTGCCTGCTTGACGGTTCGTTTTTTTATTTGAAAAACATCTGGAGTAATTAGCCCTTGAGGGAAAAAGATTGTACCTATTACTATAAGTAACCCAAAAATAATTAATCTACCATCTCGCAAAAACTGTGCTAACCAATTAGGTAAACCACCAGTATCAGCGAGGCTTCGCAGAATCTCTGGTAAAGCTGTAAATACCATACCTCCAATTACCGGGCCTAAAAAAGTTCTCGAACCACCAATTAAAACAAAAGTTAAATATATAATGCTGGCATCAAAAGTACCTTGACGAGCATTCCAGGTATTGAGGAAGTGAGCGCTAATTGCACCTACAACCCCTGCAAGCATAGCCCCCAATGTAAATGCCAAAACTTTGTAATAAGTCGGATCGATTCCCATTGCACCCGCAGCTAATTCATCTTCGCGGATCGCGATAAAAGCCCTGCCGACGCGGATACGTTCTAAACGATAAAGTAACACCATACTAATTAATAGTAATGGCAGAGCAATCCATAAATATTCGAGTTGTGTTTGGAAAGGTTGAGGAATGCCAAAAATTCCAACAGCACCGCCTGTAATGTCTAAATTGAGAGAGATAACGCGCAGAACTTCCACAAAAGCGATAGTTGCGATCGCTAAATAAATTCCTCGCAACCGTAATGCTGGAATTCCCACTAAGATACCCAAAAAACCAGAAATTACACCCGCAATTAACATCTCTAATAACAACAATGGAATTGAAAATAAACTACTGCTAGATGTAAAAACTTTGGTGGATAAAATTGCTGCAATATATCCACCTAAAGCATAAAATCCTGGACTAGCTAAAGACAATTGTCCTGTCATTAAGGGTAAGTAAAGCGATAATCCTAATAGCGCTCCCAATACCATAGAGACAATCAAAGAAGCGTAAGTAGCGAAAAAATCAGCCATTTTATTTAATATATTTTGATTAAGTTTAATCAAACTATCGCTTTTATTAACTATTAAGCTGTTAATATTTCCTCTGCTGTCAGCGTCAGTTCAGGAAAAGTTCGTGACACAATTCGTTCTGAACCTCTAAAATGTGTACATTGGTATTTACCATCATCATTTAATAGAAAAACAAACACCGCCGGAACTTTTGGATTTCCTAAATATTCTCTTAATCCAATTGCCAAATAATCTATAATCCAATATTCTGTAATACCTAAGCGTTGATATTCATCTAATTTATCAATGTAGTCATCTTCCCAATTAGTTGATGTCACCTCCACAGCTAATTGAATGGGTTCTTCAAGTGCAGCATAAGCAGAACGATTTGAGCGCCATTTATCTTTATCTATGACACTTACATCAGGCTTGCGCCCTTGCTCTATGCCATTAGCAGTTATAGTTTTAAAGACTGCTGTATTTTTTACTACGTAATTAAGATTTAAACGTTTAATTTCATCTTTGAAAGAGTCAGCCGTAAAGTCAGCGACATCATCATGATTTCTGGTTGCACGCACTTCTACAATTTCTCCATCTACAAGTTCATATAAACCTGACTCTGAAGACTGTTCTAAAAATTGGTCAAAAGTTAATTTTTGTTTGGTATATGTTTTCATAGCACTACTCTCTTTAAACTTTCTGAATAAACCGCCGTCCTAACAAACCTTGGGGTCTAACTAATAGCATGATAAACAAAATTGCAAAAGCTACTGCGTCTTTATATCCAGAATAATCAGCAGGAACAAACGCCTCTACTAATCCAATTAACAAACCTCCCAACACTGCACCAGGAATACTACCTAAACCACCTAAGACAATTACTGCTAAACCCCGCAAACCAAAAGCAATGCCGAAATATGGCCCTGCAATACTAACACTAGAGGCAACTAAAGTTCCTGCTAATCCTGCTAAAAAACTGCTAATGAAAAAGGTTAGGATGATAAAGCGATCGCTATTAATTCCTAACAAACTAGCTGTAGTTGGATCTTCTGCGATCGCTTGCATTGCCTTACCATATTTAGTCCGATTGATAAAATAGGTAAGAATTGCCACAATCGCTACTGACACAGTAAAAATTACCACTTGAACACTACGAATTGGAATCGGGTTTTCTGAACTACCAAAGTTAATTGCAGGTGGCAAATTACCATAAGTATTTGCGGGGTATGTGTAACTTTCCGCGCCTATTAAATACTGGATTAAATTCACAATTACTACTGCTACCCCCAAACTGGAAACAACAGTTAGCAAAGGATCGGAGCCTTGACGGCGCAAAGGTTGAAAAGCAACGCGTTCCATCACTACCCCTACCAATCCTGCCAAGGTGCTTCCTAAAATTAAGGATATAGCAAATGGTAATTTTATTGGCAAGGCTGCATTAGCCAGCAAACCATTAAATCCAAAGTTCCCACCCATAAGTGCATAAGTGAAATATGCACCCAAGGTAAAAATCGCGCCATGAGCTAAATTAATAATGCCCAAAATCGAATAAACCAAAGTATATCCCAAGGCGAAAATTGCATAGACGCTACCAATGGATAACCCATTTAATAATTGCTGCAAAAAGATATTAATATTCATTTAGCAACTATTTTAGAAATGTAAATTTACCTTGACTACCGTCTTTTTCCATTTTGATTTGAGCAACATAAAAATCTTTTTGCACAACTTCACCTGTAGGAGTAAAACCAATTTCACCCAATGGTGTATTGTATGTTCCTTCAAGTATTTGTTTATTTAACTGCGTCCGTAATTCTGGTAGCTGTAGTTTATTGACTTTGCTCTTTTTATCTAAAGATTGGAGTGCTTCGACATAAACCTGCACTGCTGCAAAAGCTTGGGCGCTAAATTGGGGTGGTTCTTTTTTATATTCTTCAATATAAGCTTTACGAAATGCCGTGTTAATTTCACCTGGATGTTCTGGACTGTAGGCTTGAGCAATCAATACCCCATCACAAAGTGCTTTACAAACTGGCAATAAATTCGATGTATTTAGACCATTTCCACCGACAATTAAACCTTTATAACCCAGTTCCCGCAATTGCCTAACTAAATTACCACCATCAGCAGCCAAGCCAGAAATAATTACCAAATCTGGTTTGAGATTAATCGCATTGGTTGCTTGACTTTGAAAATCTGTGTCACTAGTTTGGAATTTTTGCACTGTTACCAATTCTAGCCCTTGATCCTTAACTGTTTGCTGAAAAATTTCCGTTTCTGACTTGCTAAATGCATCATTTTGGGCGTAGAAAACTGCAACTTTTTTCAGTTGAGGATTTTGCTTAAGTGCCGCTTTCACCGAATTAGGTGCAACGATGGAAACTGGTGCAGAAACACGAGCAACGTAATCACCAATTTCGGGAATATTTTTAGCAGTATTTGATGGGCCAATAATTGGTACTTTTGCCCGTTCGCCAATGGGATCGGCACTAAAGGCTTGCTGTGACAAAGTCGGGCCCACAATTCCAATAACTTTATCTCTATTAATTAGAGTTTGAAAAGCGTTAATTGCTCCTGCTTCATCACCGCTAGTATCTTGAAAAACTAATTTTATTGGTGTGCCATTAACACCACCTTTACTATTAAAATACTTTTGGGCAAGTTTGGCTCCAGCGACTTGCTCTTGACCAAGTAATGCCACATTGCTAGTTTGGGCAACACCAATACCAATAGGAATAGCACTTGATAATGTACCCGTTGTTGCTGGGGTATTGGTTGCAGTATTATTTGGGGTACTATTTGGAATACTATTTGGACTAGTATTTGGACTATTAGTGGGAGAATTTGTCACTGTGCTAGTGCCACCACCACAGCCTGTTAGTAGCAAAGCGCAAGTTGATAATAATGCTGTTGTCCGAGCGATCGCGTTGTTCATCGTTGGATAATCATCTAGTTATGAGATATTCGGCAAGAGTTAATAGTAAAGTTCATAATCTGCAAACAAAATGATGCAGATTTACACTTTTGCACGAATTCTATTAAATCATTCTTATTTCACCATGCAAAGAGAAATATTCAAAGTGCTTGTAAATACAAATTATTATAATTAGTAATGATTTTATCATTCCCTGGTTCTAGTGCTATGAAGTCGCCAGAAAACTATCTACGTCATAGCGTCTGGGTTAACCAGGTAATTTTAGGTAGGTTAAGTATTGAGTGAGAATCTTAAGTACTTTTTTCATTACCAGTTAATTCTCTAGGTTCGTAGTGACGGCAACCGTTACACGGGCCTTCAGGATTAATAGCACAACGGATATAGCCAGATCGGGCATTAAACTTGCAGCTGATATCGCCAATCAGATAACCTACCCCTTCTAAATAATAGCGATCGCCTTCCACAGGTCTAAGGTTTTGCCGTCCCTGTACCACTGGAAAATTCATGGCTGCTTGCCTCATCCGCAAGCGCGATCGCTGGGTTCTACGGATCATCCACAAGGAAAACAGGGACGGTAAAAAACCAACGGCAATCACTAAAAGTGTTTTTAACACCTTCTTTTTACCTCTTCTGTGCGCTGATTGATTGTCCCTGATGTTACACTCTGGTTTTACGGAAGTGCAAATATTAGGACGGCTTTGTTTCTTTGTCACCAACTATGATTGCAAAGAAATAATGGCAGTGTAGTATCTAGCAATTTTGAGAAACGAGTTCCTTCTGCCACTTCAATCAGCATAACTGTTACAACCTCAGAGGCGATCTGCCGTTGAATGTTGATATAGCACAAGCCTTGGTGGTTAGGACATTAACAGATGATAAAACTTAGACACAACAAGACTTTTCACCCAATCCCCAGCGATGCACTGAGCTTGTCGAAGTGTCACCAGTCCCCAGTCCCTTGCTAAAATTTTAAGATTTGTTGACTAATACCTTTTTGAAGAAGCGTTTTGTGTCAGCTTCAGCCCCATTCTTGTTTTTTCTGTGTCGCTGCGATGCTAATCTTTTTTTGGTTTGCTGACGAAGTTGCTGTGCTAGCAGTGCAGCTTCCCTTTCGGCTCGGAATAAATCAACTTTTCGCGTTGTCAAAATAAATGATTCGTCAGACTTTCGTTTCACCCAAGGGATGCTAACTGCGAAATACTGACAAATATTTTTGCATATCTCTTTTATCAAGAATGGGCAACGTTTTTGAGTATTCATTTTGTTAGCGATCGCTTTCAACTCTAATATCGCTGCTTCTAACTCTTGTGCCATCTGATTGATGCGTTCGACTTGTATTATAAAACGCTCCCGTTCACTGATGATTTTTTTTTCTTGGGGTTGCAGTGGCACTATAGCAGTAGTTACAAATGTAGGCTGGAATAGCAAAATAGGCTTTTTGTCCGTGTCTGGAATTTTTTTCATACTACCTCAAGCAAGGCTAGCTGACTTTTAAAGCATTTTAGCAGCTAATTAGTAAATTTGTACTATAATATTACCCCACCCTGGTTTTGTCTAAAGCCAAAACTGCCTCTCCCCTTGGTAAGGGGAGGGGTTGGGGGTGGGGTAAAGAGTATGTTGAGCGTAAAGCTCAAGGGGCGTAAAAGTAAATCATCATTTAAGGTTTTAATGACTTGGCGATCGCTATTCCTGTTTTTTACGAAATAAGTAATACCAAACCGTCCCCCTTTCCAATTCCCTTTCATAGCGATCGCAGGGAATCTTCATTAGCGAAGCGAGATAAAGGCGCACCGAGCTTCACAAAAATTAAATAACGCGATGTGCGACTTTTTTTATTCTTGTGGGATGCACATCTTGTCCGTCCTTTCTGGGCAGGCAAGATGCCTACCCCACAATGAATCAAGGTTTAACAAAATTAAGTTGCACACAGCGTTAAATAGCAGTTCGATATTGCAATCAAGCGAGAAGCGCGATATTGAATTCGGGCAGTCATTTGTTGAATTCGGGCGGTCGTTTGTTGAATTCGGGCGATCGTTTGTTGAATTCGGGCGATCGTTTGTTGAATTCGGGCAATCGTTTGTTGAATTCGTTCGAGCGTTTATTGAATTCGGGCAAGCGTTTATTGAATTCGGGCAAGCGTTTATTGAATTCGGGCAAGCGTTTATTGAATTCGGATAAGTTTCAATAAATTCACGCAACAAATATACTAATTTTTGTATTAAATAGTTTATATATACTGAATATTGCTGGTGTCGATCGCCACGATTTTGTTTATCCTAATGGTGTAAAGACAGGATAGAAGTCAGTTTTTATCTTAGTACACGATCGATAGAAGGAAAGTTATTTATGTCACGTCGAACACGTGGGTCTAAAGTACTTGATAGGGCACAGCGTCGAATTGCGGCTTTGAAATCGATTAGTCCCACCTTAGATTTAGGTAATGGAGTTACTATTGACACCTTTGCCGCCGCCATCAAAAAAACACAGGACAAATTGGAAGTTTATAACTCCAGCCTCTCCACTGTGGATATAACTCAGGGAGCCTTTGAATTAGAGGAAAAGTTGCTGATGGAACTAACAGAACATGTGTTAGTCAGTGTAGCTGCAAAGTATGGCAAGAATAGTGATGAATACAAAATGGCAGGGGGCGTTCGTCGCAGCGAACGCAAGCGTCCAGTGCGGAAGCCTAAGCAAGAGGTTGTTGCTTTATAAAGACAATACATTTGGGTTTTTTGACACTCTCCCGAATTGAATTCGGGAGATTCTTGGTTAGGTGGCGAACCAATAGAAAAAAGATAACATTTAAATAGCGATCGCTTGAGTTTTAGAGAAATATGGCGTAGACGCATAGCAGGTTGTCGTCAGACATCGCTCGGCGTTGAACTGGAAGCTATAAATGGAAAAATGACCCGTACTTTTAATCCAGAATCTTATGGTAAATTGCTAGCCGAGTATCAGCCAAAAATCATTACCACGGAGGCAGAAAACGAACAAGCGATCGCACTCGCATTAACCTTAGAACATCGTCCCAATCGTACACCAGAAGAAGAAATGCTGTTGCAACTGTTGGTGACTTTAATTGAGCAGTTTGAAGAAACCCATTACCCAATTCTCCAAGGTACACCCAATTCGATGTTGGTACATCTAATGGACGCACGCGATACTACAACCGAAGCATTAGCTGAGGTAATTGGTTCATTGGAAATTGCCTCGCAAATTGTTAATGGCGGCACTATTAGTAAAACTCAAGCAGAAGCGTTGGCGGACTATTTTAATGTAGATATCAGTTTAATTATTTAGCTTATCTTCTATAACAACGCTCTTAAAACCAGCGCTTAGTATTGAGCCGGAAATTTAATATTTTGGTATGAGGTTAAAGGTGCGTAGACGCGCAACGGTGAGGGGGTCGCAGTCTTGGCGGTTCCCGTCGATTGCGAACCCCCAAACCCGAAGGGCTTGTCCTTAGACATCGCTTTTCCACTCGATACAACAGCTACAAAATCTTTTGTTAGTTAGCTTCTAGAGCTTGAGTAAACTATGAACCTGTACCAAAAATTCTATGTGCTAACCATCCCAAACCCAAGCCTAGACTAGAAGTGCTAGCTAAAATTAGAAAAGTATGAACCTTGCTAAAAGATTTTCGTAATTCATCTCCAGCCTCAGCCACAACCCAAACCACAACCCAAGCCACAACCCAAAATATAACCTCAATCACAGCCCCAGCCCCAGCCCCAGCCACAGCCACAGCCCCAGCCACAGCACCAGCCATGGCTACGGCTACAGCCCAAGTACTAGCCACGGTTACAGCTACAGCCCAAGCACTAGCCACGGTTACAGCTACAGCCCAAACTATATACGAAGCCTTTAACGCGGCTAACAAGTAGCCTATTAATAAGTAGCTTAATAATACACCAACCAACCAGCCCCAGGGAATAATTCTAGGTGATTTCGTAGCTGGTTTACCTGGAATTGCTTCTGAGTTGAGCTTGGCTTTGGAACGGACAACTTCTTTTTTATGAACTAGATCAACAGATGGTGGAGGCGTTGCTTTTAGTGCTTCTAACATTGCTAACCATACCTGCATCAACTGAGGGCGGTCTTTTGCCTCCAGCGCCATACCCTTGAGAATTGCTTGATTTAATTGATCGCTGATGCTTGGATTAATTTGTTTAGGTGGAGTTAAAAGAGCATTATCGAGCTTGCGAGTCAGAGAAGCTGTAGGGCGTTGACCTGTTACTGCATAATAAAGTGTAGCAGCCAAACAATAAACATCTACTGTTGGCTCTCGACTACCTCTGCTAATCTGTTCATAGGGCGCAAACCCTTCATTACCCGCAATACTCTTTGAACTCAAAGTTTTAGGTAAAAGTTCTTTAGCGATTCCAAAGTCAATTAAAACGGCTTTGCCATTACTCCGCACCATGATGTTTCCAGGATGGGCATCTCTATGTACTAAACCTGCTTGATGCACTACGCTCAAAGCTTCCCCAATTTGGCGGATGCAGGGTAGAATCTCTGCTTCTGGTAAAGCCCCCTTACGCTTCACCGCTTCAAATAAATTTTCTCCCTCAACAAAGTCCATCACTAAACAGTGGGTAGCACCTTCCCGAAACAAATCACTCACTCTCACAATATGAGGATGAGGGTCTTGAGATAAGCGTGCGAGTATCCGCCCTTCTTCAATAAATCTCTCTATGTACTTTTCATATTCCGGATCTTGGTTGAGGTGTTCATTAGGTGTCTTAATTACAACTGTTTGCTTTAGTTCAACATGCAAAGCCTTATAGGTAATTCCAAATCCCCCCTGTCCCAGAACTTGCTCAATTACATATTTGCCACCTAGCAATTGTTGTCCTGCTATCCAAGGCATAAATGACCTCTAAATAATTCGTAATTCGTAATTCGTAATTAAGGCACGCTCAACAATATATAAGACAATCTCTTTAGATAATTGGGCATGAGTCAAAATCATTACTTTAATATCAACACCCTGATGAAAGTTTACCTAAATCTACGGTATTTTACTAGATGAGGGAGTGGGCGACAGTGATGGTGGACTGGAAGATGGAGAGGGTTTGAAAATAGGAATCCAAGAAGGTATGGCTGCAAGTAAGGCTATAAAAACTCCGATCGCCGCTATCACCACAGTCCAAAACTGAATTTTTTTATCCCAGTTCGAGTTAGTATTCGAGGATACAGTTGCCACAGGCTGAGAAGTCTCCCCAGTTAAGCCCAAAGAATCAAGCCATTCTCGCATTGATTGAGGACGCTCTTTAGGATCTAGCTTCATACCTGTTAAAATTGCTCGGTTTGTGCGATCGCTAATCTGAGGATTCCATTCTTTTGGAGACACTAAATGCTCGCCGTCCACTTTGCGCTTTACTGCATTAACAGGTGTTCTTCCTGTCAGAAGTTTATACAGAGTAGCTGCTAGTGAATAAATATCGCTATATGCACGAGTTATAGTACCTCTAGCGTAAAGTTCAGGGGGCGTAAATCCATCAGAAGTTTCCTTAGTTCGGCTTGTGGTTAAGATATGGTCAAAGTCTAAAGCTAAACCAAAATCAATTAGTACCGCTTCTAGCTGTCCCTCTCGCTTCCGCAACAAAATATTTCCTGGATGCACATCCCGATGAATCAGTTCATTTTCATGTACAACTATCAGTGCTTCCCCAATTTGCCGAATGTAACGTAGTGCGTCTGGTTCCGAAAGTGTTGGTGGGCGGAGGTCAGCCAAACTCACTTCATCCACATACTCCATTACCAAACACAAACAGTCTGCTTCCTCAAAGGAATCTACGACCTCCACAATATACTTATGCTTACACTTTTGAAGCTTTAAAGCCTCCCGCAAAAACATTGTTTTTAGCCGTTCGCGTTCTAACTGGTTTAGGGAATTTAGTAAATTGTCATTTAAGGTTTTGATGACTTGGCGATCGCCATTCTGATTTTTGACCAAATAGGTGATGCCAAAGCGTCCTCTTCCCAACTCTCTTTCAATGGTGTATTTTCCACCTTGCAAGCGATCGCCAGCTACCCAAGCCATCTTTGCAACTCCCAAAATGCTTAGATTAATTCTCACACAAGAGAGCTTTAATAACTTGAGCCTAGTTTGGCAGAACAGGTGCGATGTCTACGATGGTCACTGAGCTTGTCGAAGTGCGGGCTACGCCTACGCTTTTTTCTCTCTCTATTGCTAAACTAAAAACAACCTTTAGCTAGTGCAAAGGTAACTTATGACCTCTGCAATCAACCTCGATACCGATCTCACCCCATTTCCTGACCACACGCAGCTACCAGACTCTGACGGCACCTTTGTGAAAAATTGGCAAGAGCATCCCCAAAGTATCTTACTAACGGATTCAATTACACCCATTCTCCAGCAATTACATCCAGAAGGTCAATATTGTATAGGTCAGGACTTAGGTATTTACTGGCGGTTGACAGATCCTCCAGAGAAAGGAGCAGCAGCACCGGATTGGTTTTATGTAGGAAATGTCCCGCCCTTACTAGATGGATTGACGCGCCGTTCTTATGTATTTTGGCGAGAACACATCGCTCCATTAATTGTCTTAGAATTCGTCTCTGGTGATGGGAGTGAAGAACGAGATACAACCCCTTGGAAGGGCAAATTTTGGATTTATGAGCAAGTAATTCGTCCTCCGTTTTATGGCATTTATGAAGTGAATAAAGCCAGTATAGAAGTGTATGAATTGATTGGTGGACAATACCAGTTATTAGCAGCAAATGAACGAGGACATTATCCTATACCTCCTTTAGGAGTGGAGTTAGGCATAAGGCTTGGAGTTTATCAAAACGTGGAATTGCCCTGGTTACGTTGGTGGGATTTGCAAGGTAATTTATTGTTGACTGGCGATGAAAGAGCAGAACTTGAACGCCAGCGCGCACAACAAGAACACCAACGCGCAGAACTTGAACACCAACGCGCAGAACTTGAACGCCAACGAAATGAGATTCTGATTGCTCAATTGCGATCGCTCGGCATTGAACCAGAAGCATAATATCGATAAAAAATCAACTACTTATTTACATCCATTCCGTTATGGATGGAAGAAACAAGTCAAATCCTCTTCCCTTCTGCCTTCTGCCTCCTGCCTCCTGCCTTGTTTCTTAGAAGAGGGATTATTTGTAATTAATTACTTTCTTTATGAAATTAAGAATATACGAAATAGCTGATACCGAAGAAATTATGACATTGTTCTACGACACTATTCATGAAGTGAATATTCACGATTACACACAAGAACAAGTAGATGCTTGGGCACCAGCAAACATGGATATTGAAGTTTGGATTAAAAGTTTAGGAAGCAAGTTTACTTATGTAGCAGAAGAAGACAAAATTATTGGTTTTGGAGAATTAGAAGCTAATGGTCATATCGATCGTTTCTATTGTCATAAAGATTTTCAAAGGAAAGGTGTTGGTAAGAAAATCTTAGAACAGATTGAATTAAAAGCAAACTCTTTAGGGTTGAAAAAGTTATATACAGAAGCCAGTATTACAGCTAAACCTTTTTTTGAGAGTCAAGGATTTATTGTTATCAAAAAGCAAGAAGTAGAGCGTAGAGGGCAAAAGCTGATAAATTTTGTCATGGAAAAATACTTAAAAAATTACTAAATTCAAAGGTTGTTCTAGCTTATGGTTTGTAAGCGACAGCTAGCATCACAGAAGCAGGAATTTCCACACCATTTTCTGTGACATACTTTGAGGCTCCCTCAATAATTGCGTTTTCAATATTACGCCGTTGTTCATCGGTTTGCATTGCCAATATTGACCCCAGACGCGCCGAACTTACAATAATCTTTGGCATGACATCTTCAGGTGTAGAGAAAGTCCATTTGATGGGGAGTTCAGTGACAGACACCTGAGTGAATCCCTCGGCGCTTAAAACCATTTCGCATTCAGTGGGGTCGCCAAAGCGAAACAGGGGTGGCCCAGAAGGTAGGTTCACATCCATGCTGCCATAAGTCTGCACTGAACCCAGTATCAGAGCCATAAATGGATTGCGCGTTGGCGGTGTCCAGCAGGTGAAAGCATAGCGTCCTCCCGGTTTGAGTACGCGAAAGGATTCAGCGATCGCTTTTTCTGGGTTGGGGAAATGGAGGATACCCAAGTTACAAACCACCGCCTCAAACTGGCCCGACTCGAAAGTTAGGTTTTCAGCGTCCCCATGATAGAATGACCCTTGAGGACATCGCACTTTGGCAATGGCCACCATATTCTCTGCAAAGTCTAATCCTGTGACTATAGCTTGCCGCTTTAGTGCTGCGGCACTAAGCCAGCCAGTGCCGCAAGCCACGTCTAGCAATCGAATACCAGACTTAGCTCCAACGGCATCCAATATGGCTTCATCTACTTGAGAAGTCACAACAGCGATCGCGCGATCGTATTCTTGAGCTATAAGAGAAAATTTGTCGCGCTCAAATTGCTTGAATGCCTCGTGAGTAATGATGGAATTATCCGTCATTTATTCACATCCAGCAACCGCGAAGTTTGTAACCGACTCATCCACTTTTCTAAATAAACTCGATTAACTTTTTGCTCATTTGGATCTTTAGTATCTAAAGGATGAGGCATCAGTCCCAAAATCGTTGCTGTCGTCACGCAAAACATCGATTTTTGGAAACTCATACAAATTTGAACTCGCAAATCATCTTCACCCCGAAGACTGCGACGATAAATTTCGTGCAAATATTCTGGAAGATAATGACGCATATCTTGCATCAACAAGGTAGGAGGAATACCCGCGCCACCGATGGGTAAAGGATCGGCATACAATGCACCATATTGAAATCGACTTTGATCGGGAGAGATTTGATAAGCTTGGGCGTTGTATGAAACAGTACCGTGGAAAGGAGTTCCCCGGAAAAATACTGCCTCTACATAAGGTATTGCTGTATCTGCTAAGAAAGTCAAACCAACGCTTTTGGGAATGATTTCATAGACCTTACCTCGAATTTTGACAGCGTAGGTAATTGGGTTTGATGCATTTGCCACTAATCCTGATTTAATGTGGTCTACAACTTGGGAAATCGATTTGATTTCGCCTCGGTCATAGCGGTCTGATAAGTTGAGGAACATATCAGCCATGACTCGCCAGAATTGACCTAAACCGGTGTAGTAAGCAGAGACGCGCAACTGTTCTGTTAAGAAATCTGGAAACAGTTGGTTAATACCCAGAATCAAGGGATTATTTTTAAATTTTGCGGCAATAACGGCTTGCGCTCTTTCTTGAAATTCTTGTGTATCTAAATACGTATCTAGTCCGCCGCCACCATGCCACATCATGCCTTTCATGCAATATTCGGCATATTCAAAATTGATTCGGTCATGCCACCAGTGACGGAGTAATTTCTGAAAAGAAACCTCTCCATTAAAGTATTTAAAAAATGGGAAAAATACTAAAAACTGATGCTCGGCAATATAGTTAAGATTTATTGAGTAAGCATCTAAAACTACCCCATAGCTTTTAAGAATACCAACAACTTCTAATACATTCTCTGGACTATCAGGGAGTAATGCATCTCCTTTTTGTAGGCGTTCAATATACTCAGCTAAGGGATTGTGAGGAGCTTTTTTTTTAATAGTTACCATTGGCATCTCTCCAAAAAGTTTAGGAATTGGGGTATTGGGCATTGGGCATTGGGCATTGGGCATTGGGCATTGGGCATTGGGCATTG
>NZ_JAVRCB010000025.1:0-128493 GCF_034530955.1 Nostoc sp. DedQUE05
ATGGACATTGCACAGTAGATGACCTCAATTCATCCCTCTATTATGCAACGCCGAAAATTCCACAATTTCTATTGCAATCATAGTTAGGCAAGTTTACCTTGTGGAAAACTTGTGGAAAAGTACTTGAGTTTTTCCACAAGGTAATTATACTCAATTAAATGTTAACTGTAGAATATCAAGTTTTCCCCAGTTTTTTCCACAATCTAAGTTAAATTTAATCAATTTTTAGACGTTACTTAATATTCTTGACTAATTCTTCAGCCGTCAAAGCTCATAATTCAGACTGCTGCTTGTGGAAAACTTACAATACATCTTCAAGATGGTTTTTGAGAACGGCTAGTCATATTGATGCGATCGCTCAATTCACGTAGAGTTTGTACTAAGGTGCGATCGCTCTCTTGAAGTTGGGTAATTTTATCGCAACTATAGATTACCGTTGTATGGTCTTTACCACCAAATTCCTCGCCAATTCTCGGCAAACTCAAAGCCGTGTGTTGGCGCATGAGATACATTCCTAATTGACGCGCCCAGCTAATCTCTCTTCGTCGCGAGTTACCTTTGAGGTCATCTATTGAAACATCAAAATTATCCGCCACCACCTTTAAAATTGCTTCTGGGGTAGCTGCCATTTTTTCGTTAGGCGGTTCTAAAACTGGCGTGATATTTTCCACCGTCATCGGTAAACCCCAAATAGAAATATAAGCTACCGCCCGAATTAAAGCTCCTTCTAATTCTCGAATATTAGAAGTATAGTTAGAAGCAATATACTCAATTACATCGCGGGGAAGACTAATATTTTCATCCTCGGCTTTTTTCTGTAAAATTGCCATTCTCGTTTCTAAATCGGGCTTTTGGATATCTGCAATTAAACCCATAGAAAACCGAGAACAAAGACGTTCTTGCAAGCTAGGAATTTGGTTGGGCGGACGATCGGAAGCAATGACAACTTGTTTACCAGCTTCATGTAGAGTATTAAAAGTATAAAAGAATTCTTCTTGGGTATACTCTTTCCCTTCAAGAAACTGAATATCATCCACTAATAAAACATCAGCCGCTCGGTAATGCTCTCGGAAACTTTGCATACTATCCTTACGGATGGCTGTAATTAAATCATTAGTAAACTGCTCAGTAGAAACATAAAATATTTTACAATTAGGAAAAATTGCATAGCGATAATGACCAATAGCTTGCATCAGATGAGTTTTACCCAAGCCGACACCACCGCATAAAAATAAAGGATTAAACTCTTTACCTGGAGATTCTGCAACTGCTAAAGAAGCAGCATGAGCCATGCGATTGTTAGCACCAACTACAAACCGCGAAAAGACATATTTAGAGTTTAAGTCAGTAGTTTGATGATTGCGATCGAGAACAGCTTCAGAAATACTGCTGGAATTTGGTGATTCCCAAGCAACCTCTCGTTCACTAAAATGAGAAACTTGATCGCCTTGAGCAACAGTAATGTAAATTCCTACGGGATGACCGAGAATATCTTGGACTACATGAGCAATCGTATTGATGTAATACTTCTGTAACCAATTACGAGCAAATGGGTTAGGAGTGCGGATAATCAAACAATTATTTTCTAATCGCTCTGCACTAGCAGTTTTGATCCAAGTTTCAAAGGTAGGTCGGGATAGTTCAAGCTTTAGGCGCTCTAGTACCTGAATCCACAGACTTTCTATGGGAATTTCCATTATCCACCACCTTTGCTGCTAATCGTCACAATAGAAGAGAAAGCACTAATTTAGCATTGAGACACGCTAGACCTAAAATAAGCTTTTAAGTTGTAACCATTTTGGGATCTACCCAGTAGGCAAGATCCTAACACCCACTGACCAAACCGAGTGCTGAGTGCTAAGTGGTGAGTAAAATAAAATTTCTCACAGCTTTTGTACCCAATATATGCATCGTCCCTAATGAGCGGTTTTAACTCAGCACTTTGCACTTTTAACTCAGCACTCTCATTGACACGGAGAAGCAACGACACATGAAGATAACAAACCATCACTCAGCACCCAAAAAGATTGAAACCAGGGGCTTACCCCATAGGTTGTGGATGCTCTCATACGGGGTAGCAGTGGTGTTCCTGGGGAGCTGCTCTCTTCTACCTGCTAGGACTGTTGATAATCAGCAAAGCGATACTCAAGCCCAAAACACAACACAACCTAATCCGGTAATTGTCCCCCCGCAGATTTTCTCTTCGTCTGGAGATCCTAATTTTGTCGTGAAAGTAGTGCAACAGGTGGGGCCTGCGGTAGTTCGGATTGATTCTTCCCGAACAATTACTTCTCGCGTACCAGACGAATTTAACAACGATCCATTTTTCCGGCGGTTTTTTGGAGAAGGAGCGCCACAGCCTAGACAACGCGTAGAACGCGGTAGTGGCTCTGGATTTATTATTAATTCTTCCGGTCAAATTGTTACCAATGCCCATGTGGTAGATGGTGCTGATAGAGTCACTGTTATACTCAAAGATGGCCGGACTTTTGATGGGAAAGTTTTGGGTGAAGACCCAGTAACAGATGTGGCAACGATCAAAATTAATGCGAATAATCTGCCAACTCTAGCTGTGGGTAACTCTGATGCTTTGCAACCAGGAGAGGCTGTAATTGCCATTGGTAATCCATTAGGCTTGAATAATACCGTCACATCTGGAATTATTAGTGCTACAGGGCGTTCTAGTAGCGATATCGGTGCAAGTGACAAGCGGGTTGATTACATCCAAACGGATGCTGCGATTAACCCTGGTAATTCTGGTGGGCCATTGCTCAATGCTCGCGGTCAAGTGATTGCAATGAATACAGCGATTATCCGAGGCGCTCAAGGCTTGGGATTTGCTATACCCATTAATACTGTGCAAAGGATTGCCCAAGAATTAATTGCTAAAGGCAAGGTGGATCATCCTTATTTGGGTGTGCAGATGGTGACATTGACACCAGAAAATAAAGAAAGAATCAAAAATGTCGCAGGCGATCGCTTAAATATTACAGCAGATGACGGCGTTTTGCTGGTTGAGATTGTGCCGCGATCGCCTGCATCTGTAGCTGGACTAAGAGTCGGTGATGTGATTAAAAGCATTAACAGCCAGCCTGTTACTAAAATTGAAGAAGTACAAAAGCTAGTAGAAAAGAGCAAAATCGGTACTAAATTACCCATAGAAGTGGAACGCAATGGGCAAATTGTCCAAGTAGGAGTTCAACCTGCTCCTTTGCCAGTTAGACGTGAAGGATGATGTTTGTCATTTGTCATTTGTCATTAGTCATTAGTCATTTGTCATTGTTCATTTGAAAAATAACTGACATACTCCACTCTCCAATGCCCCATGCCCAATTCCCCATTCTTAAAAGGAGTTTTATCATGACTGAATTAGCGCCAATAATTCAATTAGGCAATCCAACATTGCGCCAAAAAGCTGCTTGGGTTGAAAATATTCAAGATGAGCAGATTCAAAAATTAATTGAAGATTTAATCGCCACTGTTGCCAAGGCTAACGGCGTGGGAATCGCTGCGCCTCAAGTAGCACAATCCTATCGTTTATTTATTGTGGCTTCCCGTCCTAATGCCAGGTATCCCAATGCGCCAGAAATGGAACCTACTGCCATGATAAATCCCAAAATCATTGCTCATTCAACTGAAGTTGTCAAAGATTGGGAAGGTTGTTTAAGTGTTCCAGGAATTAGGGGCTTAGTTCCTCGGTATAAATCTATTGAAGTCGAATACACTGACTCTCAAGGCAACTTACAAAAGCAAGAATTAACCGATTTTATCGCTCGGATTTTTCAACACGAATACGATCATCTCGACGGTATTGTATTTGTAGATCGTCTAGAGAACACTCTTGATATGATTACTGAGCAGGAATACCAACAACGAGTAGTTAACAAATAAATGGGAGTGGGGAGTGGTGGTGAAAAAGCTAACGATTAACCTAACCCCCTAACTCCCTTCCCGACCTCTCCCTAATCCTCTCCTACGAAGAGAGGGAAGCGGAAAAACTTTTGTTACTCGAAGCGGGAAAATTCAAAGTTTATCTCCTCGAAAGAGAGAGAAATAGAAGTGAGGTTAAATAGTTATGAGAAATCGTGCATGGTAGTACTTAGAGATTTTATAAAACAGGATGTAGAATATCTCATTGAATATTTGAATAATGATGAGGTTACAAAATTTCTTACTTCTCGAATACCTACGCCATATACACTTGAAAATGCTGAATGGTGGGTAGATATTGGCAGCAAGGAGAAAATGAACAAAGCTATTGTAGTAGAGGATGTTTTTGTTGGTGTGGTTGGAGCTGCTGTGGGCGAATATGAGTATCAGCGTTCGGCAGAAATAGGTTATTGGCTTGCTCAAAAATATTGGGGCAAAGGCATAGCTACTAAAGCAGTAAAAAAGGTCACAACATCTGTTTTCTCTAGCACAGAGGTTGTTAGGTTATTTGCGCCAGTTTTTGGTCCGAATATAGCGTCGATGCGAGTGCTTGAGAAATGTGGCTATAAACAAGAGGCAGTCTTACAAAAGGCATTGTTTAAAAATGGCTCATATTTTAATTGTCATCTATTTGCAAAGGTTCGCTCATAACAAATCGTTCAAGACGAACGTCTGCTGCGCTGCGCTTTGCAGCCGCCACTCAACTCAATGTTAAATGATCACAAACCTATTTAATTAAAAAAGCGCTTCTGTAAGAATTAAGCGGCAAATATAATAACACTTCTAAGACAAGTTTTCTGTCTATGGTTAGTATCAGTATGTTCTATTGCAAATAAATTTACGGGAAATTGTGTACAAATGTTAAATAGCTAAGGGCAACACCAAGTTAAACGCGAAGTAGCAAGAGTCCACTTCTTAAAGCTTGATTCCACAGAGATGATTTTTGCACTTCTGGCAAAGAAAGAGGCTGATTTACTGATAACGGTGGCTCTTGTTGCAGAGATAATTGCCACCAGCCAACATCGTGCCACTTACTAAATTTATACCCAACTCTGTAAAAAACACCTAGAGGCGAAAAACCGACAGCCTCATGCATAGCTACACTTGCTGGGTTGGGTAAAGCGATCGCAGCAAAAACGTTATAAAATCCTTGGAGTTGCAGCAAGCCAAAAAGAGAAGTGTACAAAGCTTTAGCAACTCCTTTTCTGCGATATTCAACATTTACATACACGGATGATTCTACAGACCATTGGTAAGCAGCACGAGTCCGGTAGGGAGTAGCATAGGCATAACCTAGAATCTCACCGTTAATTTCACACACTAGCCAAGGCATCTGCTGTTGATAGTTATTGATGCGTTTTTCAAATTCCGTTTTGCTGGGAGGCTCTATCTCAAAGGAAATTGAAGTTTCCCACACAACTGGCGCATAAATTGCCAGCATTTTTAAAGCATCACTTTCGTTAGCTAGTCTAATTGCAGCTTTCACAACAGATCCTTTTTGGATTTTAATAATTCGCTAGAAACGAGGTTTGAAAAGGCTTTTGGCTTAAGTTTACATCAATGTCACGCATGAGGGTGCAATGACTGTGAGAATTAGACTTTTTGCAGAAATCGGGAAAAGGGGAAGGGGAAAGGTTTGGTATTTTCCCTTTCCCCAATAAAGATGAGTCCCTTTTCCCACAAGAGTGCAAAAAGCACAAATGCCAAGAGGTCTATTGTCTTAAGCATGTGCTTCACAAACTTGCTCGCCCCGCCACAATTGATATAGCCGCGTCGCTGGCATTGTCATATATAGAACGTCACCATCACTGAGATTAGTTTCTAATAAATCCCAGCCGTGAAGAGTTTGGTGGTTTGTTTCTACGTACAAAGGTACACAGTCAGCAGACATTGCTACATCTTTCACCCATTGACCGCAAAAGACGTGTGAAGCTGTAATTACAGTGGCAAAAGCTACCCAAAGACTATCGGCTGTGATGCCATTGCCCAGGATACGTCCCCCTAGCGCAGCAGCAGCAAAAGCTGGCGCTGCTAATTCAGCCGGACTCAGCACTGCATCGAAGCCAAATAGCTGTTGGGCTATGCCAGCAAAATCAGGATCGCCATAATGAACAATCACCGGAATACTGGGTGCCAAACCTTTGGCTTTGAGGGCAATTTCCAAATTGGTAGCATCATTGCTAGTAACAGTAATCACTGCGGCGGCAGAGTTTATATTGCTAGCTTTGAGTATTGTGCGGAAGCTGGCATCACCCTGAATCACAGGGATACCGAGTTCGCGGGCGGTGTTGATATATTTACTGTTGGAGTCGGGTTCAACGACGACAACTTCATGTCCGCTGGCGTGGAGTTGCTGAACAATTCTCACCCCAATACCACTCAAGCCACAGACAATGTAGTGCGATCGCTGAGGAATTCGGGCTGCATCCCAAAATTGCTTAAAGCGGCTTCCTAAGACAAAATCGGTGAGCATGGCATACCAAATACCAATCACTACTGCTCCAATCAGCATCATCACAACAGTAAATAACTTAATACTGTTAGGAGCATTTTCTACTACTTTGTCATTACCACCGGCTCCGGTAATCATGCCGACAGAAAAATATAGAGCATCCACAGGAGACAAACTCAACTCAGCCGACATATAAGTGAATGTAGCGATCGCAATAACCGTCAATAGTGCAATAGCACCCACCACTACCGATCGCCCGTGTTCCTGAAACTGCCTAAAATTAGTCATAACTTTCAGCAGTTTTCTAATCAACGATCTCCGGGGAGAACGGATGCGGGGTTGTGTACCAATAATTATGCGATCGCCTACTTGGATTTCTTGGCCAGCTATGACAGCTGATACCAAATCCATCTCACCTTTGACTGGTAAGTAATAAATTAGCATCCGCGATCGGTCTGACCACAATTCACTCAGCTTTCGACCTTTCCAGAAGTGGTTTTGATCGATGTATTCTTCGTGAATTGGCCAAGTTTGCTGAAATAATTTAATTTGTCCGATCGCTCGGTTTCCCAGTGCTGCAAAGGTGAATACGGGTGCTGCTAATCCGACAACACTCATACTCAAATGGTCTGGCAAACTTTGATCTAGGCGCTCTCCTAAATTTGTATTATAAAAACGGTTGATAATCCGAATCTGGGGATTCAGCACCCGCGCTTGCATCATAATAGATAAATTCAGAGCATCTTTAGATCCAGCGATGACTAAAGTGTGTGCCTGTTGAATTCCTGCTGCTGTCAGGGTAGAAGCTGCTTGTAAATCTCCAACAATCACATCTCCTGCGGTTTCGCCGGGGATAGATTGGTGATGAATGCCAACAACGAAGGCTCCCTGATGTCTCAGCAGACGAAAGGTTTTATATCCGGTACGTCCTAAGCCACAAACAATAATTCTGGGTTTCATGAAACGGCAGCATCTTTTACAGGTAGGGCTGCATTTCTAGTTAGTTATCAATATTGTTGCCCATTTTCCTGGAATATTACTGTAGCTGACAACACGATTGTTTTAATTGGAGGCAGAAGGCAGGGGGCAGGAGGCAGGAGGGCAGCAGGGAGGGGGCAGAGGGAAAAACTTACTGCAACTTCTCTCCTGCTCCCCCTGCCTTCCTCGATAAAATAATCTAGAAAAATATGGCAATTTTTGTAGGTTGTGATACGCTATCTGCTTGAGAAGTGTGGAGGAGCCGAAAATGACTAAGCTGCGGGTGGGGTTACTGTTTGGCGGTCGTTCGGGAGAACATGAAGTTTCGATCAAATCAGCACGGGCGATCGCTAACGCCTTGAGTGCAGGGGAAAATGCTAGTAAGTACGAAATATTGCCTTTTTACATCCAAAAAGATGGCCGCTGGCTAGCAGGAGAAGCACCCGAAAAGGTTTTAGCAACCGGCAGTCCGCTACTGGAATCGGCATCAACTTCTGTTGGAAATCTGACATCCAACCTTCAAGCCCAAACTCTGAGCAATTGGCAATCTCCCTCTCAAGTTGCCCAAGTGGATATTTGGTTTCCCATCCTCCACGGCCCTAACGGTGAAGATGGAACAATTCAAGGGTTACTGACTTTGATGCAAGTCCCCTTTGTCGGTTCTGGGGTGTTAGGTTCGGCTATGGGAATGGATAAAATTGCCATGAAAATGGCTTTTGAGCAAGCGGGATTACCACAGGTAAAATACAAGGCGGTAACTAGATCGCAGGTTTGGTCTAATCCGTGCGTATTTCCGAAACTGTGTGATGAAATTGAGGCAACATTAGGTTATCCAGCTTTTGTCAAGCCTGCTAATTTGGGTTCATCAGTGGGTATTGCCAAAGTGCGATCGCGCCCAGAATTAGAAGCTGCTTTAGATAGTGCTGCCAGTTACGATCGCCGACTAGTTGTAGAAGCTGGAGTAGTCGCTAGAGAAGTTGAGTGTGCCGTTTTAGGTAACGATCGACCCCAAGCCTCTGTCATTGGAGAGATTACTTATGACAGCGATTTTTATGATTATGAAACTAAATATACTGAAGGTCGGGCAGATTTACTGATCCCCGCACAGCTTCCAGAGGCGATCGCCCGTCAAATTCAGGACATGGCTTTACAAGCTTTTGCCGCTGTTGACGCTGCTGGGTTAGCAAGGGTAGATTTTTTCTATGTGGAAGCAACACAAGAAGTATTTATTAACGAAATCAATACCTTACCAGGCTTTACTGCGACAAGTATGTATCCTCAACTCTGGGCACATAGTGGAGTCTCCTTTCCAGAATTAGTCGATCGGTTAATTCAACTTGCTCTTGAAAGACATTCTCCTAGCTGACAGAATAAATCAGCAAACTGATTTCAGATTAGTACGGTAAAAAGTCACAATAAATACAGAACTTTGGCAAAATTTAGCCAGATTTTGTAGCTGATGTTTTACAAAAAAGCTACTAAAATCTGAAATTTGTTACGGATACCTGATGCTTGACTCCTCCAGTACAATTTATTCACTAGAGGGGTACAAATCTGAAAGTAATCATGGAAAAAAGTCAGAGTGTACAGCGCGAGCGAACCCAATTTAAAAGGGCTACTCCAGAGCTGACAAACAGGAAATCGAGACTAAAAAACAGCTCGAATGTTCTGATATATCTGGTTGCACATCATCCTTGGCTATTGTTAACCGGGTGTTTAGCCATGTTTCTAGGTGGTGGTGCCTTTGCCTTATACAGCTTAGGTAATGCTGGCCCGGTAGCACAAGAAGAACCAGAAAAAATCCCAGTTATCGTTGAAGAACCAATCGGTGTGCCCTCTGAGAGTAGTAATCCTACACCTTTATGGATGGTTGCTGCGATCGTTCTCAGCTGTGGTGGTGGTTCTTTGCTGATTTTCCGAATGCTTAACCGCACAAAGCAACCGCAAAAAGTTCAAAAACAGGTTAATCGCCAGCAGGTACGCTTGGCACAGAAGCATTACCAAAAATTGGAACCAAATCTTCCCAAGAGTCAGCCAATTTTTGTGCCACAGCCACAACTAATGCCCCTAATGCAGATGCAACCTAAAACAAAGCATCTGGTAACTGTTCTCCCAGCAGAACACAAGCACCACCTGGATACGCGCACAGAATCCTTAGCAGAATTGATGGATCTTCGTAAAAATAGTTCATTGTCTGCTATTTTACGCCAGTATTAATACTACCGTAAAGTAAAACCCCGTTAAATTAATACTTTTTGCCAATTAGCTTGGCTTAGATTCCCGACTTTCTCTAAGAAGTCGGGAATCTTGTTATGTAGGAATAATTTATTTGCTATATAGCGGTTTAACTGCTTTTAAAAAGTTAGATATGAGCAATTAGGAAATTTAAAAACTTGCCAAAATGGCAACTAGCTTTTGATGATTCAAGTTAAATTGTATGAAGATAAACGACTTCAAGGGTTTGATTATCAGGGACTACCACCTAAGCAAATTCCTTTTGTAAAACACTATTTATTGAGTGATTTACAAAAACAAAAAGCTATCTCTAAGAATTATTTGCAGAGTATTTATCTCAGTAAATAAATTCAATAATCAGGTTTGGCATTTGCTGCAACAGGAATATTCAATGCGTGCAGGCGTTGTTGTTGAACTACGCATTAGCCCCCTAATGGGTAACGTCTGTATACATTCCTGTTCACTTCAGCAGCAAATGGTAGAGTGGGAGTTTGAAAGCTGACTGATATGCTTCCTCCCACTCTCTTTTTATCGAAACAGAATTCAGGAGTCAGAATTCTTCTTTAAAAGTTAGTATCTTGTAAAAACTCAAGAATCGTTTTATTCAACACCGCAGAAGCCCCAGTTGAGGCATCATGACAGCAGTTAGATAAAATCTGTAATTTTGAATTGGGGATATGTTGATGTAATTTTTTACCATGACTAGCAGGAAACCAACTATCTTGCTCACCCCACAAAACTAGTGTGGGACACTTAATTGCACTCAGGTTATTTTGAATTTTGGTGAGCATATTGGGCTTATTTGCTTGCCAATTCTCAATTTCTCGCGCGGCTATTTGTAACTCTTCGGCAACTTTTGCGATTGTACCAGGCAATTCAGTAAACGGGTAAGTTATCCAATAGATATCTTCCTGCGTTAAAATTGAGGGATCGAATAATACTCTACGTCTTTCTATTGCCATAACTTCTCTAAATAGAGGTGCAAACAAATATGTCAGACGTAAAGAATCAATTGTTTGCATTATTTCTAAAGGCATTTGGGCAAGCAACCACATAGACCAATGGGGTAGCTGTTCGGCAAAAACAGGTACGTTTACTACTATAAGCCGTCCGATTAACTGCGGGTTTTCTTGAGCAAGAGCAAGGGCAACTAATCCCCCTAGAGATTCGGCCACAATGACTGCGGGTTCATCACATAATGCCTGAATAATTCTTTGAAACTCAATAACTTGATGACCGTTGTGTTCTTTACGAGACAATGGTTTTTCAGAAAAACCAAAACCTTTGGCATCAAAACAAATTACTCGGTAATATTTAGATAATGCTGCTACGCTGTGCCGCCAATTGTAGCTCCAACTCCCCATACCATGTAATAAAATTAGCGGTTTACCTCTACCTCTTTCGCCATAAGCAATTTGTACAGGATACCCTTTAGCATCAGTAATAACTAAACTTTGCCGCCCTTTGGGAAAAGTAGCTTGCCACCAATCTTTCATTCTTATTATCAATAAACAATTTAACCGCCTGTAAAGGCGTTCCACAGGATTCTAATTAAGATCACAGGCAATGCTACTAAGACAATGGAGATGAGCAATAATCCAACCAAAACGGCAAATATAAACCATCTGTCTGCACTCTTTTGTTCGCTAGGAAACTTTAAGTATTCTTCCAAGAGCTTGATATTATTAGTGTTAGCTCTCCAGGCAAAATCAAAAAAGTCTCCCAAAACTGGGACAGCTCCTACCAAGCCATCAATGATTACATTCAAAACCATTTTACCTAGAGTCGCTCTAGATACGCCTAGCCGTGCTGCTTCTAGAATGATGTAGCTAGAAAACATTATTCCCAAAAAATCACCACCAATCGGTATGAATCCTAAAATTGGATCTAAACCAAAACCAATCTTTGTGCCAGGAATGGTAATAACATTATCCAGCAGCCGACTTAGCTGACGCAGGCGCTTCAAGGTGGGTGCTTTGGCATCAGGTTCAATCATCGGAAATCGAGGAGGAGAATCAGGCATGGAGGCGATCGCTTACTTTGTATTGAATCGTTAGATATTTTACTCCCCTACTGAGCTTTTGAAATCATTTTCTCAGGGATTTACGAATTAATATTTTACTTTCGATTGCGGCTGGGCTTTTAAGCGCATATCTTCGCCGACAGTCACGTTTAACTGATCGCCGATTAACAGAACAGCAGCACTCATTGACAGCCAGAGCATTAAAACTATCACTGCTCCTACAGCACCATATACTTTATTATAATTGCCAAAATTCGCCACATACAGCCGAAATAGGGCAGACAACATTGCCCAAAAAACAGCTGCTAAAATTGCTCCAGGCATCATTGGCGTGCCTGAGTTCCACTTGCTTGGGCCATAGCGATAGACAAAGCCAAAGGCGACAGCAACAATACTTAAAGCTAAAGGCCAGCGTAACAGTAGCCAAATATGCAACAAAAAGATCAAAGAACTATTTTCGCGCACTACTATTCCCAAAAGCCAGTCGCTAGTAAACACTGAGAAAGAAGCCAAGACTAAAAGCAACATAGTACCGACTGTTAATCCCAGAGAGACAAGCTTGGCTTTCCAAAAGGGACGGATGTTTTCTGAGGGAATTTGATGGATTTGATCGAGGGCTGTCATTGCGGTACTCACCGCCCCAGAAGCAGTCCAAATTGCTAATACAAAGCTTAGAGAAAATAAACCACTGTTTTTGGAGTTAGTAATTTCTGTAGTAGCAAAATCACGAATCAGCTCCAAGGCTTGATCGGGTAGGACTTGACTTAGTTGTGCCGCCAGCTGTTTAAAGGTATTTTGTAAAGATTCTGCCAATAAGCCAATGGCTGTGATGATAGCAAGAATTGCTGGAAACAGCGATAGCATGGCATTAAAGGCGATTTCCGAGGCGAGTCCAAAAAGTCGCCTTTCGATTGTTCGGGAAAAAGTTTTTTTAATCGTGCGCCAATTGAGGTGGCCAAAGAAGCGAAAAAAACGAAGCTTTGGCATAATTTAGAGTTAAAACTGGTTGGGTTGATTAACTACTGTGCTAAATTTTGCGTAGCGATCGCATCTGTCTTTCTATCGCAAGAATACCGATTCAAGAGTTTCTAACTAATGACCATTGACCAATGACTAATGACTAATGACTATTAATGTATGAATCAAGATTTAACACAACAGTGGTTGACAGAAATCCAGGTAATCAAAGAGCAGATGGCACAGCTGCAACACGAGCGCGATACAGCTTGGGAAAGTGCCCAAAAATGGCGTCAGCTTTACAATACAGAAGCAGAACAACGCCGTACAGATACTCAACTTTCCCAACAGACGATCGCCTCCCTCAAGGCAGAACTGCATAAACTCCAAGGTTTTGAAATAGAAACACTAGCTGCTGGGACACCAGTAGCTATCCAACAAGAAATAGAACAGCTAAAATCTGTGGAAGACTTGCAAGCTAAACTGATCGCCGCAATTAAAGAACGCGATCGCCTCTTGCAAGCTTTGAAAACTGAGCAGGATAATCACGCCCAAACCCGCAATAGCCTGACTACTGCCTTGGGTGATGCTATTGATAGCTTGACACACGAACGAGCAGGGGTAGGGGAGCAGAGGAGCAGAGGAGCAGAGGAGCAGGGGGAGAAATCAATTCAAAATTCAAAATTCAAAATTCAAAATTAAAGAACTTCTGCCTCCTCTTTCCCAATGCCCAATGCCCTAAAATCCCATTGCCTTAGCTACTGCGCCCAGTTCCGCCGCGATACCTTGTTGAAATTGACTGTGATTGTGTTTAATGGCTGTATCTGGGTCTTTTAGTCCATTGCCTGTGAGGACACAAACTACTGTCGCCCCTGTGGGAACTTGGTCTTTCACCTGCAACAACCCGGCTACAGAAGCGGCGCTAGCAGGTTCGCAGAAGATACCTTCTGATGCTGCCAAAAGTCGATAGGCGTCGAGAATTTCGGCATCGGTAACGGCGTGGAAATTTCCCTGGCTGGCGGTTTGGGCGGCGATCGCTAACTCCCAACTTGCAGGATTGCCAATGCGAATTGCTGTCGCTAGGGTTTCGGGATGCGCCACTGGCTGACCGTGGACTAAGGGCGCTGCTCCTGCGGCTTGGAATCCCATCATCCGGGGTAGGCGATCGCACTTTCTGGCTTGATGATATTGACAAAATCCCATCCAATATGCTGTGATATTCCCCGCATTTCCCACAGGAATACACAACCAGTCTGGTGCGTCACCCAATGCATCGACAATTTCAAAGGCTGCTGTTTTTTGTCCTTCTAACCTGTAGGGATTGACCGAATTCACCAAAGTGATCGGATAGCTTTCGGCCATCTCGCGGACAATTTCTAGGGCTTGGTCAAAATTACCTTTAATTGCCAATACTTCTGCGCCGTACAACAACGCTTGAGCTAACTTGCCCAGCGCTACATAACCGTCGGGAATCAGTACAAAGGCATTCATGCCTCCCCGTCTAGCATAAGCGGCGGCGGCGGCTGAGGTATTGCCCGTGCTAGCACAAATTACTGCTTTTGCCCCTGCTTCCTTGGCCTTGGAAATTGCCATAGTCATCCCCCGGTCTTTGAAGCTGCCGGTGGGATTGAGACCGTCATATTTTACAAAAACCCGTACTTGTCTGCCAATGCGTTCTGCGATCGCTGGCGCTGGTATTAGAGGTGTATTGCCCTCCAATAGAGTCACAATCGGGGTTTTTTCGCTGACAGGCAAGTATTCGCGATAGGCTTCTATCAGTCCGGGCCAGGGTTGGCGATGAGATGTAGCAACAGACAGGCTCAAAGTCACGGGATTTAAAATTTCTTAATGTAAGGATTGGATATTTAGAAAGGGTGGGATCGGGAAGCGCAAAATCGGAAAGAGGAAGAAAGTAGATTTTTCGTTACCAGTTGCCTATTCAGAGTTCCCTAATCCAAAATAATCTTGTTAAGAATATTATTTTTTGTGGTGCAGGCGTTTCACTTGCTATTTTTATTTAGAACGTTAATTTATCATAAACCGCCACGGCGACCTTCGGTTCAACAAATTACCTTAGAGGAGAATGACGAGATGAAAAATCATCTGTAAATCTATAGGACTCTTATTTTATTTTTTAACAAGACTGAGTACGTATTTATCCTATTGTTTATTCCCTCTTCTCTGTCTATAGAAGTAAATTTAGAAATCAAGCCTAATTCCCATATCAGACTTATGTCATAACTCTCTGAAACTCTTATTTATCCGTGTTTAAAGTTGCGTTTAGTGAATTATTTTATTCAAACTTATCTATGTATTTTCACACCCTATACGTTTCAGTGAAGATAGGAAAATACTTAAGAGGCTGTCTCTTTTTGATGTTAGCCTTCCACCTCCCTTTCTACGAGAGATTGCACCAAATGCAAGTGCTTCGCCCTAGGTTTTTTCATGATTTAGCATAATTCTTGATATAGTCTACATATAATTTCTTGCGTAAATTCCCTAAAAACGGCGATAATCATTAGTACAACCATAATTGACAGACTATAAATTAACTACTCCTAAGTACCGTCCAGCGGAAGGAAGCTTTACACACTTGAGTCAGTGTTTTTTTGGAACACAGCGATTATAATCACCGTCTTTTATGATTGAACGCAAAATCCATTAGAGTAATTGATTGAAAATATACAATAATGTAATAAAGCTTAAAAGAGCATTATTATAATATTTCTAATGGTGTGAGTTAAATAGTGGATTTAATTAGCGATGCCTACTTATTTATCTAGTGTTTCCGATGGCGAGTCCCAGACTGCCTGGGTCAGTAAGTTAACCAAGTCTTATTATCAAGACGATCAGCAAGCTAAATTGATGCATTTACAAGCAGAGGTAGACTCTCTGTTGCAGCAATTGGAAAATCTGAAGCACCAACGTTTAGCCGAAACCAACCAAAAAGAAGAATAAGTCAGTCTTCTAGATAGCGATTAGATAGCGATGTCTACGACGGGCTATTCGGCGTCGCTTTTCTCCTCTTTAATTTAAATTTGAGTAAAGGGGAAATTTGAGTCAGGGGTGCGTTATTCAAAGCGCTGATTTTTCTCTGACCAGCGCCTCAAACTGTAGTTATGAGCATTTTCTACCAGTAAAGCTAAGGATTGCACCCCTGAAAGCTTGGCGATCGCAGACAGTCTTTGTAAGTAATTTCCTGTAAAATCAGTGTAAATAACTTTATTTACATCAGACAAAATTATAGTCCGGTCGCGTCGCTGCTCTGTGTTTTCTCTTGGAATTTCAGGTGTGCCCTGATTCAAGGATGCTATTGCTTCTGGTGAAATAGTCAGGATTATTTCTGGTTGAGCATTATTTGTTAAATCAATCACTTGAACGGGCCAATCACCCAATTTTTCCTGCATCTGTTCAAAGCTAGGAATAGCACCAACCGGAAATTCACCGGATTGCTGCAAAGATTGCCACAAACTCGATAACATTATCTTCACCCCTTGGGGATTTTGTTGATGCAGTTCTCGTAAAGTAATGGGAGATGGTTGCACCCATTCCAATGCTGCATTTGTCAAAGCTAAAGGTTTGGGTTGGAGAACATCGTTTGGATTATCTGGAATTTTGGGGCCAGCAGCTAATAGGCGCAAAACTTTACCCCGTAGTTGCACCGCTTTGATAGCGGCTATAGTAATTTTTTGTTCTCCATTTGGCAACCAGACTACAATCTGGATTTCCGGGTCAGAAGTGATTCCCAAAGTTTTCCAGAAAAATTTGGCGGCGTCAGTTTTCGGTGGGTTGAAATTATCAAAGGGGAAATTTAGCCAGCGTTTCCCGTCATTAAATGCACTCACCTCCACCTGATACCAAACTTGGTTATCCGTAAGTTTCAAATCTGCTGGGGAATTTGGTTGCAGCCATTCGGTATTAGTAACTTGAGTGATTGGTTGCACCGTACCAACAATCTGACTAGGGTGAGTAGAGGATATTTGCGATGTACCCTTACCATTGAGTCTTGCCAACAGACCTTGAATATAGTCAAGATTCTCTTTTGTAATTTTTGGTTGCGCCTTTAACCAAGAATTAGCATGTCCTTCTCCTCGCTGAACTGCTAAAATCAACGCGAACCAAGCTTGCACCTCTCGTCTATTTGGGTTTACCTGCAACGCTGCCACTGTGCGATTCCACAACCGTTTTTCATCAGCTTTGAGTAAAGTGGCAATTTCTTGGGCATTATGTGGCGAGGTTTCAAACACCTGTAAAGCTTTCTCCCAGCGACCATCAATCAAATCTGCCAGCACTTCTTGACTAGGACTTGCCCAAATTTTCTGGGCTTGAATTTTAGTAAGTTGAGAATGCAAGCGAATCAAATCCATTTGTGCTTGCGCCGTTTCTGGTAAAACTCCTTTGTGCTGTTTCTTGATAAATTTCAACCATTCAAAAGCTGGTGTCCACAATCCACTACGGGCAATTGACAAGGCACTTTGGTATCCAGAATCCTTGAAGGTCGATGATTGGAGGCTAATCGCCTCCAATTGAATTGGTTTGAGGAATAACTTCAGAGGTTTGACTTGGTAAACCTGTAAATGCGGTTCTAAACCTACTGTTTGATCGATAACTAACTCTTTTGTACCATCACCAGTTACCTGCTGCCATTTCGGCAATTGTCCGTTAGGACTAGTCCAAGACAACATTTGTAGTAAGTTTGTGCGTTCTGGATTGTAGTATACGACGTAACCGTAGCGGATCGTATCAGTTGCTTGTTGGCGTTTACCCCGCAAATCAAACCAAACCCCTGATGATGGTGTCTTACCTTCAAAGCGTTGCACTTCAGTTAAAGGTAGGGAAATACTGATATCCTGGGGTTCTGAAGTTCCATCAAGCAAAGAAGAAATCACAAAGGATTCATCTGGGCCAGTTACAGATAATTGAGTCGTTAAATAGTAGTAATTTTCTGACTGAGATTTAAACTCTAACTCTTCTGAGCGTTCGTAAACCCTGAGTTCCACCAGTTCTTTACAATCAGATTGACAATTAGCACGTTGTTGCAAAACTGGTAGTAAAAATGAGGTTTTCACATCTTGATTTAAAGGCAGAGTTTCCCCAAATATTTGGTTTTTTTTACTCAAATCCAGTTGAATTTGTTTGAGAGTTTGGGGGCGTTCGTGTTTACCAAGGGGAATTTGTGCCCATGCAGGTAAAATTTTATTTAGCCAGCTTACTTCGTCTGGATTGAAGATGAAGAGAACACTAATCCAGGCAAAAGCCATAATTAGACTAGCACTACTTAAGATAATTGCGTAGCTTGCCGCCGTAGGCATCGCTAATATTGATGACAACCAACTTCCTCGTTTTAGCTTTTTCTGGGGTTTTTTAGCGACGCGTTTCATCGCACCAGCAGGAGGTTGATTTAGTTTAGAGGCTTTTGGCTTCAGCTTGCGTGAACGATTTGCCATAGATTGGGGATTAGGGATTAGGGATTAGGGATTGGGGATTGGGGATTAGGGATTGGGTATTAAGAAAACTCTTTCCTAATCCCCAGTACCTAGTCCCCAGTACCCAGTCCCCAGTAACCAGTCCCCAATACCCAATACCCTGTTATACTCGCCCTTTCAAAAGTTGCCCAGAAGCATTAAGTCTAATTTGGGACAAAATCCGTAAATGTCCCCATGTGAACCCTAGATAATCGCGAATACACTCTTCACTTAAGTATGTGAGCAGAGTGTAAAAAATTGAAAGGTAGACTTATTAGCCGCAGTTATCGCAAAACCTGGATGCTCGCATCGTTACTAATTGCGGGAGTAAATGGAGTTGCACAAAAAGCATTAGCACAAGAGTACATCAATCCAGAAACTACTCAGGAGATAGGAGTCAAGGACGATAATATTATTTCCTCATCCCCCTCCCTCTCTCCAAAAGAACCGATGGCGCAAGTTACATCGGTATCTCAACTCAAGGACGTACAACCCAACGATTGGGCATTCCAAGCCTTGCAGTCTTTAGTAGAACGTTATGGTTGTATAGCCGGCTATCCAGATAGCAGCTATCGCGGTAATCGCGCCTTAACTCGATATGAATTTGCTGCGGGTGTAAACGCTTGTTTAGATAGAGTCAACGAATTAATCACTACAGCCACCAGTGATTTAGTTACTCGTGAAGATTTAGCAATATTACAAAAATTGCAGTTAGAATTTGCCCCTGAATTAGCAACTTTGCGGGGTCGTGTCGATAATTTAGAAGCCAAAACTGCTGAAATCGAAGCCAACCAATTCTCAACAACAACTAAACTCAGTGGACTACTGATAGTTGGCATTCAAGGACGGACTAATAATCGTGGTGATGTTAATCCTAGAGATGGACAAAAAGATACAGATGATAGAGGGACAAATATTGATGTTATATCCTTGGCGCAACTGTATTTAACTAGTCAAATCACTCCTAGCAGTTACTTGTTTACAGGTCTTTTAGATGGTAACGGTACTAGTGGCCCTAGATTTACCAATAGTGTTTCTCGGAATGATGTTTTACTTGGCTACGAATTTCCTACAGATAATTTGATTGTAAGTGACCTCAATTTTCATTGGCTGGTGACAGATAAATTAGCAGTAATGGTAGGAACAGAGGGCGTAAGTATGCCAGCTGCTTTCCGAGGCCCCAATCGGGTAGAAAGTGCTGCAACAGGGCCATTATCTTATTTTGCCCAAAGAAACCCAATTTTAAATATGGGATATGGTCACGGTGGTATAGCTATTGATTGGCAATTTGCTAAACGCGCTAGTTTGCAAGCAATTTATACTAGTTATCAACCAGGAAATCCTGGTAAAGGTAGCGGTTTATTTGATGGAACCACTACAACAGGTGTACAATTACTGCTGACACCAACCGATACTCTAGATTTAAGTTTATATTACGTTAATAATTACGCTTCAGATGGTTGTTTGCTAACCTTTGTTGGTGATGAATGCTTAACTACAGTTAATACCACTACTGGAAAATCAGCACCGCTACAAACTAACGCTGTGGGTGCGACTCTCACTTGGCAAATTTCTCCCCGTATTAGTGCAGGCGCGTGGGGTGGTTATACTAAATCTTATATTCCTGGGCAATCAGGAAGTGTAGAAACGACAAATTATATGGTGTTTCTGAATTTCCCTGATTTATTGAAGAAAGGAAATTTAGGAGGAATTTATGTCGGTCAACCTCCTAAAATCACTAGTAGTGACTTACCTGTAGGAAATAATGTCCCTGATTTTATCAATACAGGTTTAGGACGAGCAGGTGGACAACCAGGCACAACTACTCAAATTGAGGCATTTTATCGTTTTCAATTAACAGATAATATCAGCATTACACCAGGAATAATTCATCTTATCCAGCCTGGTAATACACCAGATAGTGACTCAGTTACTATCGGCATTTTGCGGAGTACTTTTAGTTTTTAATTTCAGTTTCACATAATAAGAAGCTTCTGCGGCTTATCATGGTATTAACAGTTATTTCCTATTCCACAATTGTCCTTGAGTTTTTCTAAACTTCAATCTATTATTTATAACCTCACCAGTTCAATTTTTATTTTCCTGACTCACCCTGATTTCTACTTTTCCTCTGCTAGAGTGACAAAATAGGGTTAAGCGATCGCCTAAAGAGTCGCAATAAGCGGGAGAGTTCGTCAGGTATTGCTAAAACTTATTTTTTTGTAATAAATTTTAGTAAAAACTTATATTTTTTGACATTTACTATATCAATCTTTAAATTTAAATCTTGTTTTATTACCTCTTTGTAGAGAAAAAGAATTGTATTTAAAGCCTGATAGTGAGTAGAAGCAGCAACTTTTTGGTTGACTAATCCGTTAAAAATGCATCTATTTCGGCACTTACTCTGCCCTTGGATGGCGTTGATTATGAAAGAAAACATAGCCTTGAATCTAGTCAAAATCCCGAAAAATATTGATATTTATGATTAAAATGCCTTAAAATGCCTGTAAACATTTTTCTGTTTGGATAGCTGAGTTTAATATACGAAAAGTTTTCGCATAATAAATAGTTAGATGGCTGAGGTTACTGATGAGGGTGTAGCTGCAATGTTATTTGTAGAGCAAGCAGCGCTAATTGGGCTTACTTGGTTGTAAAGTACCTACATTCCATTATAGTTATATAAACCTATGCCACTATTCTAAAAATGCCTAATTTTTTGAGTAAATGTGCCTACAAACTTGATTTTTCGATAATATGTTTAAGCTCTTTAGTATAAATTTTATTAGGTAGAATAGGTACATAAACTGTAATACATACGTCTTATCTTTGTTCAAGAATGATTTTCGGGTTGTTGATTTTATGCATAAAAACTTGAATGCACTCTAAAAATAAATTCCTAATGGAAAAAAGGTAATGACAAGCATCAAAGATAAGAAGTATTCTAATAATTTTTATAGCAAAACACTGAGAGCTTTAAATGATTTGTCACAAAGCTTAATTTCAGCCTCTGCTGATGAATTGATTCAAGTCCTTCCTGAGAAAGTTTGTGATCTTTTGTCTGTTCCGATATGCATTATCTGGAACAAAGAACAGAATAAGCCAAAGTTTAAAGTGATTGCTACTTATGGAGAAGTGGATGATAAGTACAAGAGAATTGAGATGGATTTGGGACATCCAGGAGTACAGTATATTTTTAATAGAGATAAAGTCTTGTCTTTGCTCAATGTAAATGAAGCAACTTTTAGGTTGGCTGATATTGATGAACTCAACAAAAGACAGTGGATCTCTTTTCTAACTATTCCATTAAAGATTGAAACAAGAATTGTTGGGATTATTGATGTATTTACAAAAGACACTCGACAGTTCAATAAGCAGGAAAAAGATTTATTTAAGATACTGGCAAATTTTGCTTCTTTATGTATTCAAAAAAAAGAATTTATCGAAGACAAAAAGGAAATTTTTGACGATAGGGAAAAACTTCAGAATCTGACAGCTATTATGCTTGAGATGACAGCGACTTCTGAAACTGATCAAGTTTGGAGCCTATTAAGAAAAGGAGCATTGAAGCTGGTAGGCTCGAAGCCACGAATATGGATTGGTCGTTTAAACCATCAGAATGGCAAACTGGAGTCAGTAGAGGAAAATAATACTTCAGAGATTGAATTTGGCACAGGTATTGCTAGCAAAGCACTCATCGAAGGAAAACCAATTATAGCTAATGATGTTCTGAGTGATGAATGGTCAAAAACTTATCATCGACATTGGCCAGATACACGATCTCAGATATCTGTTCCTATATTAATAGATAAAGTGCCAATTAGAGAAAATTTAGACGTCAAAGCAGGTTCTAAGTGGATTGGCATATTAAACATTGAAAGTTCAAAAGTTAATAATTTTCCTGAGATATATCAAGAGCGTCTCTTATTATTAGCACGACATACAGCTTTACGCCTTGAAAGAATTGATTTTTATAATAAATTGGTAACTATTCGAGAAATTGAAAGGGAAATTACTAAAGCTCAAAATTTTGATGAAATTATAAAAATTGTCGTCAAAGGTATTACTGAAATTCTTGAATTCACTTGGGTTAATATTTCTCTAATTAATTCCGATCGAACTAGTATTATATCTCATTCTATATTTGGGCTTCCAAAAGATCAAAAAGAAGATTTTCAAAAAATGGCATTACATAATCTAGATAGTAACGATATTCAAGCCAATATTATACGAAATAAACAAATTAAAGTACCTGATAACGATGATCCAGGACTAGATCAAGAAATATTTAAGAAGTTTGGACATAAGGATCTTATCAGAGTCTTCATTCCAATGATTGAGCCTTTAAATAACTTAGTTATAGGGACTGTTGAAGCTGGTTACAAAAGAGAATATAGACAGTATATTTATGAGCAAGACGTTCAAATACTGAAGGGGTTTGTTGAACATGCAGTTCATGCTATTGAACGTAGAAAATCAGGGCTGATTGACAGAATTACCCATGAGCTAAAATCTCCAGTTGTAGGTATAAGAAGCCATGCTAGCTTTCTTCAGAGACGCTTCAGTGATATAAATTTAGCTCCTAGTACTATTGCAATAAAATTTGAAGATATACTAACTGATTGTGATTTACTTCTTTATCAAATTAGACAAATTGAATACTTTTTGGGTAGGAGTTACTCCGAAAAGCCTAAATTTGAATCAGTTATTGTTTTTCGAGATATTGTTGTTAAAACAGTTAACCAGCTTAAACCTATTTTAAATGAGTATGGTTTACATGTAAAGGGTGTAAGATATGAATTTGGTGAAGCTGCGAGAATGGCAATATTCACAGATAAGGTGATGCTAAATCAAGTAATTTATAATCTCTTGATAAATGCAATTAAATATGCTGAAAAAGATCCAGAGCAATTCAAAATATTATTAGAAGCAAGTGAGTATAAAGAAAACCTTATGATTAAATTCAAAGATTGGGGAATTGGAGTTGCGGAAGAGGATGCAGATAAGATATTTGAAGAAGGATTTCGCTCTTTGGACGCAATTAAGAAAGTAGGAGGATCAGGATTAGGATTAAGCATTTCTATAGCGATTATCCAGCAATTAGGAGGAAGTTTAAGGTTAGTCAATAACTCTAAACCAACTGAGTTTCATTTGATTCTACCAAAAATATTTAAGGATGCTCCAAATGATTCTTTTCATTGATGATGAAAAAAGAAGAATGGATAGTTATGTTCAGGATTTAGTTTTGTCTGGACACAAGGTTGAATTTAAGTCCGATGTAGACTCTGCTTTAGAATTTTTCGCCGAGAACCGGACACAAATCAAACTTCTTATCTTAGACATTATGATGCCAACGGGAAAGAGTTTTGATGAGACTCAGACAGATTATGGTTTAAGAACAGGGATTGCCTTCTATCACAATATAAGAGAACAAAATCCTTCTCTGCCAATCATAATATTTACTAATGTCTCTGACGAAAAGTTAGCAGAGAAAATCAGTAGAGGTAGCAATGTTTTGTTTTTTCAAAAAGATAATTTTCTCCCTTTTGAGCTTGAAAAAGAAGTCAGAAAGATACTAAATATTCAATAAATAAGGACTGACACACGGACGATAATTTTACGTCATTACGAACGATGCAAAGTAATCGTCAACGCTTGGTTTTTCGTCAGAAGTACGTAAGTCCTATAAGTATAACATTATCAGTTAGTAAAAATTAAGTTGAAAAGGAAAATTAAAAAATGGGAACTCTGAGTATGTTTATTGAAGGTGTCAGCAATTTTAAAAGAGAATCAAAAAATCAGCTTCAGAAAATTCAATCGGATCTTGAAGCAAGTGGAAATAAAAGTTTAATTAAACAAGTTGAGTTGGAGCCAGTTAAAAAAATTGAATCAATTGGAGAATTAAGCAAAGGTATTAGCCCTCAACTCAGTGATTTTGAGCCTTTGGAAAAAAATATCAGCGATATTGAAGAAAATATTAGCGATATTGAAGAAACAGTTGAAAAAATAAAGGATCTTGTCAGTGATTTTGAGCCTTTCAAAAAAAATATCAGCGTTCTTGAAGAAATGGTTGAAAAAATAAAGGATCTTGGACAACTTCCTCCTGACGGCGAACAAAAAGATTTGATATATAGAATTGGGACATTAGTAGAATCGAATATCCAATCATTTGAAAAATTAAGTAATAAGATTGACTTCAGCAATAATGAAAAACTCATTGGTGAGTTGCATGATTTACGCAATAAGGGTGAAAGAATCTGGAGATTAACACTTCTCATAACCCCTACTGATGAGCAGGAATTTCAGGCTGCTATTATGTGGACAGCTGAACAGGGAGGAGAAGTAGAGTTAGATAAACTACAGAAATTAAAAGGAAATTTACCCTATAATTCTCCCCAAATTCAGCACTTACTTAAGTATGCTCGCCAAAGAATTGAAGAAAGACTTTGGGGGAAGGAGGGAAAATACCGAGTTTTATGCTCTAAAAATGAGCTAGAACGTTTTCAAAACGTCCGAATTGTTAAGAGCTATCCAGCATTCACAATTATTTCAGCTTCGATGGTGGCGATTAATAATATCAAGCCGTTCTTTCCTGTAGAGCGATTGAAGTTTTCTGAAGGATCTAACCCTAGCCCCGGATATTCCAATATGAGAGATCAAGTAGTGCGGTTTAAGAATCCAGTCCTCGAAAGCTGGAAGCAAAAAATAGAAGAGATAGGTGCAAAGATTTTGCAGCCTTTAAGCCGACTAGAAATTGTCGTGTCTGTTCCCAGTGAAGATATTATTAACCACATCAGGAGCTTTGAGGAAGTTTCTCAAGTCACACCCTATGTCCCGAAAATTCGTGTTCAACCCCAATATCTTCAAAATCTAGGTCAATCAGCTACAAAAGAGGCGATCGCAACAGCTAGATTAAAAGCAGCCCAAAACCGTCCTAGTTCTCAAAATCGAGGCACTCCTCTTCCAGGTATCTTAATTGCCAATTTTTTTATTCAAGAAGATCGCGATCTTGCTGCTCAAAATTTAGAGTCTCAAGGAATTCGCGTTGCCGATCAACCTGGAACAACTAAGCTGGTACTCGATCTTAGTTCAGATAATAATGCAATAGATTCCCTGAAAATCATTGCTAATCAAATAGGATTAAAATCCTTAGAAGAAAAAGTCATCCCAAAATTGTTCAACGAAGAAGCTTGTCATGTAATTGCCAAAGGTATTATACCCTCTAATCCTAGGCCAACGCTTGGTTTGACTGGAAAAGGAGAGATAATTGCTATTGCCGATACAGGATTAGATACAGGAGAATCTGAAACACTTCATCTTGATTTTCGTGAAAGAGTTAATTGGATTAATAGTTACCCAATACAATCATCTCTAAATTCCTATATTCTCAATCCTGGAGCTGACGACGGAGCATCTGATACATATTCAGGACATGGAACTCACGTAGCTGGGACTGCATTGGGAAACGGAGAGCAAGCAAAAAAGTTAGGGATTTCTTCTATTCCTGCTGGTATGGCTACAGATGCTCAATTGATTTTCCAAGCAATTGAGCAAACACCCAAGTGGAATCTTGAAGGTCAACTCTTATGGCTAAATTTCTATCATCAGAATCCCCCTAAGTCTGGGTTATTCGGTATTCCTGACGACCTCAAACAACTATTTGAGGATGCTTATGAGAAAGGTGCAAGAATTCATTCAAATTCATGGGGTGGGGGCGAACCAGGAAGCTATGATAACAGATGTAACGATCTGGATCTATTTGTTTGGGAACACAAAAATTTTTTGGTGCTGGTAGCTGCTGGAAATGATGGCAAACATCGTTCTTCAGGTACACCAGCAATAGAACAAGGAAGTGTTAGTTCTCCAGGAACAGCTAAAAATTGTTTGACTGTTGGAGCATCTGAAAATAATCGTAGTGGACAATTTTCTGATGCTTATGGCAATTGGTGGCCAGACGATTTTCCTCATCTTCCCTTCAAATCTGATGGCATGGTTGATTCAATAGACGATATTGCAGCTTTTAGTAGCCGTGGGCCATGTCAAAATGGTCGCCGACACCCTGATGTAATTGCTCCTGGTACATTTATCCTGTCGACTCGATCCTCTCAGATTGCCAGCAATCATTTTGCTTGGGGAGCTTATCCTTCTGCTAAAGAGCATTACATGTACATGGGAGGAACCTCAATGGCAACTCCTATGGTCGCTGGATGTGCAGCATTGGTGAGGCAATATCTGCGAGAGAGGCATCAGCCGTCTATTATTAATCCAAGCGCTGCTCTAATCAAAGCTGCACTAATTCATTCTGCAACTTATATTAACTACCGCTTTGCCCATCCATCGTCTCAACCTTTCGCTGATAATGAGCAAGGGTGGGGAAGGATCAAGCTGCAACAAGTTTTAAATCCAGCAGAACCGACGCAAGTACTTTTTATTGATGAAGCGAATGGTCTAAAAACAGGTGAGAAAGCTGAGTATAAGCTACAAATTTCTGATAGTCAGGTTCCCTTAAAAGTAACTCTTGTTTACACTGACTACCCAGGAGAAGATTTAATTAATAATTTAAACTTAATTCTCTACCGTCCTACCAGCAAATATCTCCTTGGTAATGATTTTGAAGGTGAGGGCATACCAGATACAGTTAATAACGTAGAAGGGATTATTGTTGAAACTCCTGAGATTGGTGAGTGGAGAATTGAGGTTATTGCTGAGGTTCAACAGGAGCAACAAGATTATGCTTTGGTGATCTCTGGTGGAGGATTGTTGAGAATCTAATGTGAATTTAAACGATCTCTGTACAGACTCCTCTTATTTTGAGTTCTAGAGTAGGTCAGTCAAAAGCTAAAAATTCCCAGGAATTTTTTTATAGTTGCTGTTAAAGTCATTTACAAAAGTTTTCGATATACTGAATTTTAAACCAATAAAAATAAGCCTGCCATTAGCGGCAAGCCTAAATGTATTCATTTGCTAAATCAAAGTAGATGTTTTCAGGATTAACCACCAGCAACAGCAGGAACAATACTGACTTCATCACCATCTTTCAAGGCTGTGTTAATACCATCTAAATGGCGAATATCTTCGCTATCAACGTAAAAATTTACAAACCGACGTAGTTTGCCTTCTTCATCGCACAACCGAGATTTAATACCAGGAAAGCTTTGTTCTAAGGAGTCCAACAATTCAGCAATGGTGCTACCGTTGGATTCTAAACTAGCTTGATTATTAGTCAAATTCTGAAGAGTTGTAGGAACTAAAACTGTTACAGCCATAGAAGTACAAAGTGAAGAGTTAAAAGTGAGGAGTATAATTTAAGAGTTAGGTAGTCATGAATAAAAAACTCATAACTCATAACTCCTAACTAAACGAGAACTTGTTGCCATTCCAAGCGATCGAGAGTACGCGATCGCTCTAACGCACGTTCAAAACTATCGAGTTTCGCATCAATAGTCAAGGGTTCACCAACGTAGCCTTGGACTGCTTCTTGGGTTTTCAAACCATTGCCTGTGATGTAAATCACGGTAGTTTCATCTGGATCGATTTTGCCAGCTTCTACCAGTTTTTTCAGCACGGCCACGGTTGTACCACCAGCCGTTTCTGTGAAGATGCCTTCGGTTTCTGCCAGCAACTTGATGCCATCAATAATTTCGGCATCATTGACTGATTCAATGTTACCACCAGTTTTCTGAGCTAGCTCCACAGCATAAATACCGTCTGCTGGATTGCCTATTGCTAGCGATTTCGCAATTGTATTCGGTTTAACTGGTTTAATAAAGTCGCGTCCTTCTTTGAAGGCTTGGGCGATGGGCGAACAACCTTCAGCTTGAGCACCACTGAAACGGACGCTCTTGTTTTCTACTAAACCAACTTCGACAAATTCTTGGAACCCTTTATAAATTTTTGTAAAGAGTGAACCAGATGCCAAAGGAGCAACTACATGATCGGGTAATTCCCATCCTAGTTGTTCCGCAACTTCAAAACCTAGCGTCTTAGAACCTTCAGAGTAATAAGGACGCAGATTAATATTGACAAAACCCCAGCCATGTGTGTTTGCAACTTCCGAACAGAGACGATTGACTTGATCGTAGTTGCCTTTGACGGCCATGAGGGTGGGACTGTAAATCAAGCTACCGAGAATTTTACCGGCTTCTAAATCTGCGGGGATGAACACACAGCAGTCTAAACCGGCATGAGCTGCGATCGCAGCTGTAGAATTTGCTAAATTACCAGTGCTAGCGCAAGAAACAGTAGTGAAACCTAACTCCCGCGCTCTGGATAGAGCGACTGACACCACCCGATCCTTAAAGCTCAGGGTGGGCATATTCACGGCATCATTTTTTATATAAAGCTTATTTAGACCCAGGCGACGGGCAAGACGGTGAGAACGAACTAGGGGAGTCATACCAGTTCCCACATCTATAACATTGTCAGTTGCGACAGGCAAAAAGGGGCGGTAGCGCCAAATTGAATTAGGCCCAGCTTGAATTGTTTCACGAGTGACAGTCAGACGTAGGGCGTTGTAGTCATATTTAACTTCTAAAGGGCCAAAACATAACTCACAAACATTACTGGCTTTGAGTTCATATTCTGCACCACATTCTTTACACTTCAAGGCTTGAAAGTAGGCAGTGCTGGTTTGGGTTTGGGTTTGGGTTTTGATTGCCTGAGTCATAAACTAGCTTTCCCTGTTTGTCTGTCACTTGTCGCCTGATATTAACACGAGCAAAAATACCAGTCAAACATACCCGACTAAAAATATCGGATATGTCTGGTATTGATAGGATTGATTCTTGTAAAACTTTAATACTAGTAATCTCCATTTATAGTATTTACACGTACATTGTTAATGTTATGAAAAAATAAAATGGCTTTCATTATCCAGCATTAACACTGAAAAATACTATGATAAAATTGCATTTTTTTGTGATAAAATTGCATTTGTTGAAATTGCTATCCTATTTAAGCGATCTAGAACGCTTAGTTAATTTTCAATTTTTTTTATCTAAATGACTCTCCAGGGCAGTATATATTTCTGATAACAAAGACTCAAAAACATTTTTATATATAAGTTTTAGTGTTTTTAGCATCTGAATCAAGCCACTAAAATTGCTATGTGTGTTGCCAAAATAAAGTTAATTTTTCAGCTTTGATGCACTCATTCATAGCTCAAGAAGTTACTTATTTATACGGAAGATTTTTTTTGCTTTAAAAGCTACATTGCTATTTACATCTCTAACTAAGCAAAATACAGTAATAAATTACACATATTTGCGATTGCCAGTCTTGATTCTCAAGGGTAAGCGTAAAACCACTAGACAAGTTATTTCTGGTTATTGTCTCAATATAATTTCCCAGGAGTGTCAATAATTTAACTCCTTAAATATGCATTCCCAAAACTTTAACGTTTTGGGCAGCCATAATCGGTAATTCTTTAAAGGGAATTGCCGAACTTTATCCTGTTTCAAAATCCGAGATACAAGTTCAGCAAACAAACTACTTATATGGTAAATCGAAATCAATCCGTAAATAAGCAGCGTAAACTTTACCAATTTCTAGTAGCAACAGCATTATTAACTGGTAGCCTTTTCCAATTTCTCGCACCCGTATTAGCTGACGGAACGACTGCGGGTACATCTATCAGTAACACTGCAACAGCAACCTACGAAGATCCTAACAGTCCAGGGACAACTATAAATGCCACTTCTAACACTGTCGTTGTCACTGTAGCAGAGGTTGCTGGAATCACCGTTACAGGGTCTGGAGTTACAGATAACAATGGCGGTAATGTTGCAGTTGGCGACTTACTAATCTACACCTACACCTTAACCAACGTAGGTAATGACCCCACCAAATTCCACATTCCCAACCAAGCGACAACAACTGGGCCGGGTACAGTTTCGGGCACATTACCAAATGGTGGTACAGTTAATAGCCTGCAATATAGCACTGATGGTGGTCAAACTTGGATAAACGTTCCTCAAGGTGGCGTAGACACACCTTCTATTCCGGTTAACGGTACTGTGTTAGTACGTGTGCCAGTAACTGTACAAGCTGGCGCTCAAACCAATGATGTCATTACCGTTACTCTTGGTAATACTCCAGGTGATGCCCAAAACCAACTGCGGAGTCCTGATGGTGGTGACGTATTCACCGTAGATAACCCCGATGGTAGTACTGGTGAGGTATCTGGCACACCAGTTAATGGTACACGGGAAGCTAGCGCCACCGAGCAAATTAAGGTTGGTTTAACGGTGAAGACCTATGCTTTAGCCACCATTCTGAAGATTCGCAGTGGTTATAACAATGCTGGCACAACTGCGATTACAGATGATAAATTGACCTACGATTTGAGTTTGCGAGTTGAGTCCAACGATCCCACAGGACAGGGAATTACACCCTCAGCTTTGACGGGTACAAGCATCAATGTTAATGGTGCTGCCGGTACTTATATCTTGGTTTCTGATGCAATTCCTGCGGGTACAGATTTAGCAGTAGCACCAACTGCACCTCCTGGTTGGCAAACTGTCTACACCACTAATCCAGTTACAACTAATGCTAATACAGCTAGTTGGACTACGACAGCACCAGCCTCTTTGGCCTCAGTCACTCGCGTTGGTTTTATCAATAATCCAGCGACTATTACTTCCATCGCTCCTGGTACAACGGTAAATGGCTTCTCGATTCAGCTAGCTGTTGAATCAACTGCATCTTCACCCTTAACCGTCGCTAATATCGCTCAATTGTTTGGTCAAACACCCAGTAGCAATTTCCCAGTATACGACGAATCTGGCGACCAAAACCCCAGCAACTACAACGGTTCCCCAGGCAGTATGACTCCTCCTCTGGGTACTGATAGCAATGGTGATGGTATTCCCGATACTCTACCACCCGGCAACGTTGATGATGGCTATATTAATACTCCAGCATCTCCAGAAACTGGAACTGACGCAGGTAATAACAACACTGGTACTGGTACAGGTGGTGAGGCGAACGTTTTCACGGTGCAAGCACCTGTTGCTTCAGCGTTACTCAACGGGCCGCAAAATGCCCCAGATGCTACTGGGCCATCAGGTGGAACCAACGATGATTTCACTAACAAATCTTCTCTCGTTCCTGCTGGTACAGCACCTGGTAGTACACTCGATCCTCAATCAGTTGGTTTCACCAATACAGTTAAGAACAGTGGTACTGACTCAGGTGTTTTGAAGCTAGAGCCAACGCCACCAGCAATTCCAGGAGATTTACCGAATAATACGAAGGTAACTATTACTTATAATAGTCAGTCTGCTGTCTATACATACAATAACGGAGCGTTTGCATTAACTGCTGGTACAGCAATTACAATCCCCAACGTTGCTCCTGGTGCAAGTGTCAACTATGGTGTAGAAGTTGATTTACCTCCAGGTACGCAGTTATCCACTGATATTAATAAAGGCTTTCCAGTACCCATCATTGCTTCGATTGACAACTATACGACGGATACTAATGGTGATGGAATTAAGGATACTGGGAACGATAATATCTTTGATTCAACCAACACTACTATCGATCGCGTGTACACTGGCTTCCTAAAACTGCTGAAACAGTCACGAGTTTTACAAGGAACTGGGCCTGTAGTTCAGGGGAATGATGGCACATTCAGTATCGATCCGAAGAAGCCTGCACCAGGAAACATTATTGAGTATCAAATTCAGTACACAAATATTTCCGATCCTCAATCTGGAACTGGGAATGTGATTTTGAATGCTAACAAAGTTGTAATTACTGAAGATGGTACGAAACTCCCAAATAACTGGGCATTAGACAACGATGCCAGCGGTCAAATTGATACTAGCAACATTGTTGGTTCAGCTAAGGATTCCGGGACTGCAACCATTCAATTTTTCAGTGGTAATCCAGCTACTAACTCTGGTATTGACCAGACTGGAACTACGGCAAACACTGATGTTGCTAAGTACATAGATACTGTCACTGGCACGATCGCACCGGGTATTCAAAGAACATTTACCTTCCAGCGCAAGGTGAACTAATTCGTTGAGATTGGGGACTTTGAAGTTTGCAGACTCTGGTACAGAAGAGTCTGCGAACCATTTGACCTTATCCCCAACCCCAAACAGCAAGCAAATAGGAGAGTGACTTTTTCTTAGCAAAAGCTGGGAAAGATAAGTCAACAATTCACATTCTGAAAGTTTTTTGAGGTTATTTATATGAAGCGTGTTTCTCTTGCAGGTTTAGGAGCATTCGCTCTCATTACTACTACAGTTCCATTTTTCGGACAAATTCCGGGAATCGCAAATGTATGGCATTCAGAAAGTGCTGTTGCTCAGAATATCAAAACTCAAGGGCAAATTCAATTGCGTTTAGAAGCAGAAAAGCAAGTGGTGGCACAAGATCAACAGGGTAAGCAAAGCCAGAAATGGGAACCTTTGAAAGGTCAAGTTGTGGTGCGACCAGGAGATGTATTGCGATATACCTTGAGTGGCGAAAATCAGAGCGATCGCCCAGTGAAAAATTTAATTTTTAATCAACCTATTCCCAAAGGAATGGTCTACGTGCTTAATTCTACCAATGTCGCCAAAAATGCCAAAGTTATTTACAGCATTGATGGTGGGCGTAGCTTTGTTGAAAATCCTACGGTTAAAGTTACTCTTCCTGGCGGCAAAGTGGAAACAAAACCAGCACCAGCTATTGCTTACACTCATATCCGTTTGCAGATTCCATCACTTGCAGCGAAGACAACAGTCAAGGCAACTTATCAAACCCAAGTGCGCTGATTAACACGCCGCCTTGCTGACTTGGAAAAGAACTGCAATCAAAAATATTTTCAGATTCTATCTGGAAAAGAGATTTTAAAAGAGTTTTAGCTTAACTGGATTTCCCCAAATAAATTAGTGCTTTTATTAACAACAAGCTTGACATTTCAGAGGAGATGTGTGAGGTGAGCCGTCCTCAAAACCAAAAGCAAATTACTTCTAGCGGTAGCTGGTGGCGACGGTTAACAGCTACTGTTCTTCTGGGAAGTTTTTTGCATACTACTATATCTATGCCAGCGATCGCGCAACAGACTAACAATCTGGTTGCGTCTGTGCCATTAATAAATCAAGCTACTTATACTTATACAGATTCTGCTAGCAACGATCAATATCAAGGAAGTTCTGAGCAAATTAATGTTAGTCCTATCCCCTTACTCGATCCATTAGGACGGATTTTAGGTTGCGCTGGGACAATTTTACCTGACTATACAGGTTTTTCAGTTGGGGTATACGAACCCAACTCTAGCGACCCAACGGGGACAGAATTGGGCAGTTTGGTTGCTTTGACCCGAACAGAGTTACCAGATATTCCTAATAACAACGTTCCTGGTGGGAAATCGCCGAATACTGAGAATAGTAATCCCTACTTCGTTACGAATAACCCTGCGGGTGTCTACAATTTCCTACTCGATCCGAATAAGGGTCAAACCGCTCCAGGTAGAACCTACATTTTTGTAGTTAATCCACCACCAAATTCTATCTATAAACAGCGACGGGTCAAGATTGAAATCCTTGCTAACACTGGAACACAAGGTAATGGTGTTGTGCGATATGTCGCCAGTTCTCTAGATGGTCAACCAATCAGTATTACGGGTGAAACCAGAGTAGAGCAAACAGTTGTTTTAGTTCCCAATGCAGAAACGGTGGGACTGGATTTATTAGCTTTTGAATTCACTACAAATTTGTGTCAAGCCAATCAGTTACAGATTATCAAAACAGGCGATCGCGCTACTGCTGAACCTGGAGATACGGTAATCTACCGCCTGTCAGTAAAAAATCTCGCTGATGCTGGTTTGAGTAATATATTTGTCACCGACAACTTACCTTTAGGATTCCAATTCTTGCCGAAATCTGTGCGGGGAGAGCTGGATGGTCAACCAGTCGCGATCGCTTCAGAACGCAACGGTAACACAGTGACATTCCGCACAGACGTAACAATTTCCCCAGAAAAAGTCTTGAATATTGCCTACGCTGCTCAATTAACAGCTGATGCACTGCGTGGTACTGGTCGCAACACTGCGATCGTTAATGCTCAACGAGCTGATAACCGTTTTAGTACTAAGGATGGCCCAGCAACCCACCAATTGAAAATTCGTCCAGGGATCGTTTCTGACTGTGGCACGATTATCGGTCGGGTGTTTATTGATAAAAACTTTGACGGGGAACAACAGCGTGGTGAACCTGGAGTACCCAATGCAGTGATTTTTCTGGAGGATGGAAACCGCATCACTACAGATCCTAATGGTTTGTTTTCCTTAGCTAATGCCTTACCTGGCTACCACACAGGTGTACTAGACCTTAGCAGTGTAGCGGGTTACACCCTAGCTCATAACGAAAAATTCCGCGAACGAAATAGCCAATCTCGCTTGGTGCATTTAGAGCCTGGTGGCTTAGTACGCATGAACTTCGCTGTCACCCCGACATTTCAGGAGCCAGTCAAGAAATGAAAACCAGACTGCACTGTATAACTACATTTAACCTGAGATTGATGGGGGCGATGCCAGTAGCTCTCTGCCTTGTTTTGTACCCGACAATTGTCAAAGCAGAAATCACTAGTGAAAACCTTCTTTTCCCTGATTCCCATTTGCAAGCCGATAAAGGTGTTGAAGATCGAGCGGATCGGAATAAAGTTGCTGAAAAAAGTATAGATTCAAATTCTCCCGATCTCTTGGGAAGTTCCGAGCAAGATTCTCCACCTCTTGAATTTGCCTCAACTCATAAAGCATCGGCTCCTGAAATTCCAGATATCCAGCCAAGTGAAACAGAAATAGACCCATTTCAACCAGAAACTTCTATCGATTTGTCCAGTGGCTCACGCAAAATAGTAGGAATCAAGAACGACGGAGGTAAAGATACTGAGACACTGTTTCATGTTTCTCCAACGGAAATACAACCATTTCAACCAGCAACTTATGTAGATTTGCCTAGAGGCTTACGCAAAATTGCTGGAGTAGAGGACGCGGGGACAAAGGGACAAGAAGTAAATGAAAATCTTCCTGTGTCCCCCACTGTCCCTATCTCTACAGCAATCAAAATCCTGACTCCGACGGCTGACAGTGTTGTAGATGTCCAAGCTAGCACGGTGGTTGTGCAGTTTCCTGCTGGTAGTCAAGTAGAATTGCGGGTAAATGGTGCGTTGGTAGACCCTTCTTTAGTAGGACGGACGGAAACTGATGCTACCACCAATTTAGTAACGCAGACATGGTATGGTGTCTCGTTAAAAGAAGGTACAAACACCATTTCTGCACAGGTTGTTGGGGGAACAGAACCCCCTATAACAGTGCAAGTTGCAGTGCGGGGAGCGCCACAGCAATTAACTTTAGAAACAGTTGAGTCTCGTATCCCGGCGGATGGGCGTTCTACGGCTACAATCCGGGGTCAACTCACCGATGCAAGTGGCAATCGCTCGAATCGTGATGCTGTTGTCACCCTCATACCCTCTGCTGGGGAGTTGATTGGGAAAGACTTTAAACCCGATGAACCCGGATTTCAAGTGGAGGCGAAAGCGGGGCAATTTACAGCGACGTTGCGATCGCAGCTAAAAGCCGAAACTGTCACAATTCGCGCGATCGCTAATGATTTAGAAGCCTTCACCCAACTACAATTTGAAACGGCACTGCGTCCGAGTTTAGTTACTGGAGTCATAGATTTACGTTTGGGTGCTAGAGGTACAAATTATTACGGCAGTTTCCGTGATTTCCTCCCTCCTGACAAAAACAATGGAACGCAATTAGATTTCCATTCAGCGATATTTGCCACTGGTGCGATCGGGGAATGGTTGTTTACAGGCGCATACAATAGTTCTCGTAGCCTCAATGAAGATTGCAACTGCGATAATCGCCTGTTTAGAACTTACCAATTCAGCGAGCAAAACTATCCTGTCTACGGCGATAGCTCGAAAGTTGATGTAGTCGCTCCTTCCATTGACAGTGTATTTTTGCGTTTTGAGCGTTCAGCTCGTACCCCCGGCTCCGATCCTGATTATGCGATGTGGGGTGACTATAACACAGAAGAATTTGCGCGGCGATCGCAGCAATTTACTTCTATCACTCGTCAACTCCACGGTTTTAAAGCTAATTACAACTTAGGAAATCTACAAATTACAGGTTTCTATGGCGACCACTTAGAAGGGTTTCAACGAGATACTATTGCTCCCGATGGTACTAGTGGCTATTACTTCCTCTCTCGCAGACTACTACAAGCCGGTAGTGAAAATGTCTTTATCGAGTTAGAAGAACTCAATCGTCCTGGGACTGTATTAGAACGCAAACAACTTAACCGAGGCCCAGACTACGAAATCGACTACGATCGCGGTACTTTATTATTCCGCGAACCGATTCTTCGTACCGATATCGATCGAACCGGACAAGTATTGGTGCGTCGGATTGTTGTTAGCTATCAATATGACAGCGAAGACTCTGACGGGAGCATCTATGCTGGTCGTTTGCAATATAATCTTTCCCGCAAACTTAACCAAGAAAGTTGGATAGGAGCAACTTACATTCAAGAAAATCACGGGGTGCGCGACTTTCAACTCTACGGCGCAGATGCGCTGATTGCTTTGGGTGACAACGGTAAGTTAATCGCAGAATATGCTCATTCCACTAATGATTCTGATGTTTTGGGAAAAGTTAGAGGTGATGCTTACCGTTTAGAAGCTGAAGGAAAGATTGCTAATGGGATTCAAGGTCGAGCCTATTATCGCTTTGCTGATACAGGTTTTGCCAATAATGCCACTATCAGTTTTGTCCCAGGACAAACCCGTTATGGAGCGCAGGTTACAGCTAAACTCACCTCAACTACCAACGTCAGAGCGCAATACGATCGCGAAGACAATTTTGGGATTGCTCCCCAACCCCTAGACACTTTTGAAGAACTATTTGCACCGCGTTATGAGGCGATACCTGGTAGTAAGGTTAATAATTCACTGACAACGATTTCTGCTGGGATTCAACAACGTCTGGGTAGCGCCACTATCGATCTGGATTGGATTCACCGTCGTCTGGAAGACCGTATCCCCGACAGTACCCTAAGTAGTAATTCCGATCAACTGCGATCGCGTTTTTCAGTTCCTCTAGCTAAAAACCTGACCTTCCAAGCCCAAAATGAACTCAGCTTATCTTCCCAAAAAAATGCTATTTACCCAGACCGTACCATTTTGGGGTTGAATTGGGCAGTAATTCCTGGTGTCAACGTCAGTCTGGCCCAACAGTATTACAGTAGCGGTCAATATTCGGGTAATTCCATCACTAGCTTGAGTGTCAACGGCGAACACAAACTCGGATCGGATACTACCTTGACTGGTCGTTACTCAATTTTGGGTGGTGCTAACGAAATGACTACTCAAGGAGCAATTGGGATAAATAACCGTTGGACTATTGCTTCGGGATTGCGACTGAACGTTGCTTACGAACACGTATTTGGCAACTTCTTCGGACGCACTTTGGCAGGTCAACAATATGCCCAACCCTACGCCTTTGGTCAAGCTGCATCTGCGATCGGATTTGATGGTGGCGATAGCTACAGTGTCGGGCTGGAATACAGTGATAATCCGCAGTTTCAAGCTAGCGTCCGTTATGAACATCGTTCTTCTTCTGGTGGTAGTAATACAGTAATTACCGCAGGTGCTGCGGGTAAAATTTCTCCGGCTCTCACAGCTTTAGTACGTTATCAACAAGCCGGTTCTTCCAATCAAAAGCTTTCAGGATTGGGAGATACCGCTAACCTCAAGCTGGGTTTAGCCTACCGCGACCCCAATAGCGATAAATTTAATGCTTTATTGCGTTATGAATATCGCCAAAATCCATCAACCATCCCTGACACTATCCTGTTAGGAAGTGGTACGGGTTCTCAAGACCATACCTTTGCTTTAGAAGCGATTTACGCTCCTAACTGGCAATGGGAATTCTACGGGAAGTATGCTTTGCGTAACAGTACCTCTTACATAGCTAACGATTTAGCCGGTACTAGCACAGTAAATCTGGCCCAAGTACGCGCTACCTATCGTTTGGGATATAGCTGGGATTTGGTGGGTGAGGCTCGTGTAATTAGTCAGTCTAGCTACAGTGAGACAGGCTTTGTTCTGGAAACAGGCTACTACCTCACGCCCAATCTGCGCGTTTCGGCTGGTTACGTTTTTGGGAAAGTTGATGACCAGGATTTTTCTGGCACACGTTCTGCGGGAGGCGCGTACTTAGGCTTTACGGTTAAGCTCAACGAATTGTTTGACGGCTTTGGACAACAAAAACCTGTAGCGCGCCAACCACAAGAATCAGCGATGAAAACTTTGGTCGGTAAACTCAAGGCTGCAATGAGGGGGATGCAAAAGCGTGAAATATAAAAGGGTTATTTGATGTAAAGACGTTGAATGAACCTCTGTTACGAATTTAACCCTTTCTTGTGGGAATACTATTGTCGTAACGATTTTTATCCGCTTTGAATCTAGTGCAAAAACGTTTCGATTTTCATTCTGGTATTTGTATATTTATAAACTCAATATCATTACTTACATATTATGTATTTTTATTGGAACTAAATAATGAAATCTTTATTTAAGAAATTAAGAGCGATCGCCACAGTAAATATTGATGACAATGATAAATTTTCTCTGACTGCGGACAACCCAGTAAAAAAAACTATGGAAAAGTCATTAACAAGCAGCCGCCAAAAACGATGGCTCAGTAGCTTGGGCTTTTTTTTATGTATTTTAGGGAATAGTATCCAACCTAGCTGGGCTGAAGGCAGCAAAGAGTTAGTTTCTGATGGCGGATACAGACCTTACCTGGAATGGTCAGATTTACTACTGGCAGGTATTGTTCGGAAAACCATACTCAAAGTTTATGTTCAACAAGGAGAAACAGTTAATCTTGGCTCTAGTGTGATTACTAGTTTTTCAGACCCACAAGATATTGTTTACCGCAGTCCCTTTAGTAGTCAAAATGGCTCTTGTGATGTTCTAACGAATGGCTTTGGTCTGATTAACACTGTTGTCAAAGAAACGGCCGGCCCTTTGCCTAATACCAATGGCTATACCCCTTGTACTTTCGTCGCTATAGAAACAGGTATTTACGAAGTTGAGTTTCATTCTCCAGATACAAGTGGTGCAAATAATCCGCCACCAAGAACGACAACGGCGGCATTTCCTACAGATATTAACCAACGTTCGGGGGTAGCTGCTTGGGATATCACAGTTCGAGATAGTAACGGTGTTGCCAAAAAAGGGCGAGTATTTACTAGCTATATTGCTATGAATATGGGGGCAAATGCCAGTGGTGGTACTCCCGTAGGACTCAACTCTAAGCTTTATATTCAAACCAAAGATGGGTATCGTTACGAAACTGACATGAATGGAGTCGATCCTTTTGGCTTCATCTTTTTTGCTAATAACCGGGGATATATTGACACAACAAATAACAGCACTCTTTATCATTCTGCTGGCGGTGCTAGTAATAATAGTTTGATCTTTCCCGGCAATGTGCAAGTTCAAAATCCAAATGTTTCTGATACTACAACAGACATTACCCACCTAGTTTTCTTCAATCGACCCGACACGGCAACTCTCAATTCTTTGAGTATTCCTATTGCCGCGACGATTCCCACAGTACCGACTTCGTTCAAATTCACTGGGGGTAATGGAGGTAGTGGGAACCAAACTTCTGTGGGTGTGGGAGGCAATTTTAGTTTCAATGCTGCCTCAACTGGTAGCTATCAAATAATTATTGACACCAACAATGATGGCATTTTTGACCCTAGTAGCGATAGAGTAATACAAAATGTGCTGTCTGTCGGATCAAATGTGGTGCTTTGGGATGGGAAGAATGCAAGTGGGGTAAATCTCCAACCTCTACCAGGAAATGCAGCATACAATGCCATAATCACAACGCGATCGGGTGAATATCACTTTCCCATGTTGGATGCTGAAAATAATCCACTGGGGTTTAAAATCACAATGGAAAACCCTCCTGCTGCTTTTCCTAACCTTGTAGATCAAAATGGACAGCAGATTGGATCGACTACCGTTTATTACAACGACAACAACTATACTACCGCTAACGGCACGGCGATTAACTTAAATGGTACGGGAGCTACTAATCCGCGTAATGCTGCTAGAGGGATCAATAGTGCGACGGGAGAGCATGAATTTAGTAGTAATTATGGTGACTTTAAGGGAATCGATACTTGGACATATTTCCCAAGTCAAGCAATCCTTACTCCCTTGGTCATTACTACTAACACTCAAGCAAATGTTATAGGAACTAAATCTGTTCGCTTCCTCGCAGACAATGATACTAGTGGAACAGTGACTGTAGGCGATCGCATCGAATATACCATCACTTACTCCAACCTAAATCCAGGTAATAGCAATGCAATTAACTTTGCCATTAACGACTTATTATCCTCACAATTAACCTTTGTGAGTGCAGTGATTACTGCTGCAACTTCAGGGAATAACATTACACTCAATCCCAGTTACAACGGTGCTAGTGTTGTTGCTGTGACAAATTCTGGAATTCTCCGTGTAAATGATACGATTACCATTAAAATTACTGCCACAATTAATAATGCCAATGGCGGTAATCCAATTAGTAACCAAGCAAATGCTACTTTTAACACACCTGATAATCCTACAGGAACTGTTGGTACAGTGTTCACAGATGCAGACTCTGCTGGTGCTACCAATAATCCACCTACTCTTGGTAATTCGTTCTTACAAATTACTGATAATGGTGTAAATATCGGTAATAATCCTGCCAGTACGGCAGATGATGACCCCACTTTATTTACAGTATTAAATACTGTTAGTTCTAATCCTAAATTGCTGTTAATTAAACGCATTACCCGCCTCAATAACCAAGATTTAACTAATATTGTGGATGGTCGCAGTGACGTTGCTACTAATGCCAGTAACTATGTACCAGAACCTTATGCTACTGATGATAGCGATCCTAAATGGCCTGCTGGCTACTTGCGAGGATTAATTAATGCTGGCACTGTCAAACCGGGAGATGAATTGGAATACACTATATATTTCCTTTCCAATGGTCTTAGTAATGCAACCAATGTAAAATTCTGTGACTTAGTTCCGACTAATGTTAATTTTATTCCTACTGCTTTTAATGGTATGACTCCTAGTGATGGTGGCTTACCAGGAGCAGATCGAGGAATTGCCCTAGCTATTGGTTCTACTACACCTACCCTTTATCTCACTAATGTAGGAGATAGCGATCGCGGACATTTTTATACAGTTAATGAAGCAGGTACACCATCATACTGTGGTACTAACACCAATGGGGCAGTAGTGGTCAATATTACAGTCCCAAGTTTTCCCAATCTACCCGCAGCTACTGGATCTGGCACACCAGCGAATTCTTATGGTTTTGTCCGCTTCCGCGCTAAGGTGAAATAGTTTTAACCACGGCTAACTAGTGGAATTAAGGCCATTAGGAGAGTTTTGGCTGTACGGTAACAAAGCGATCACAGTTTTGTAAAAATATCCTTTGAATAATCCGAAAAGCAATAACTTCAGTTTGGAGATTCAGCATATACCTACAAATAAGTCATGGTAAATATGAATCTAAAACTGAGATTTAAACCAGTTTCTCACAGTTGGGTTGCTCTACATCCAAAGCCTAAAGGGGTAATTCAATTTATTGCTGGGGCTTTCTTTGGTACATTTGGCCCTATGCTTTTTTATCGTTATCTGCTTCAATCTCTATTTGAGCAGGGATATACAATTATTCTTTTGCCATTTAATTTTACTTTTAACCATTATGTAGAAGCTGGTTTTCTCATGAGAGAACAGTATGAAATTCTGCCAGAGCTTGTGAAAATGGCAAGTGTTGCAGAATATGATTATGAAGCTTATCTAGATGATAAAAACTTTTCTTGGATTGGGCATAGCCTTGGCTGTAAATATATCTCGCTGTTAGAAGGATTTACTGCTCTACCTCCAGATGCTCAAGATAGAGAGCAGTTTATTCGGAAGCTACTATTTAAAACTTCCGATGAGTCACAGATAGAAAATGTGATTGCAGACATTAACATTCTCTTTGATGAACTAACGCGGAAAAGGGATGAAGTTAAAACATTAATTTACACTTATGTACATAAGAATATCAACATTAACAGTGTCTTCATTAAAGGACAGGTTTCTATCCTCTTAGCACCTGCTATTGCTGACACAGGGAGTGCAATTCGTCCTCAATTTTTAGCGGATATCATCGACAATCTTGGTTGGGGTGTGAAACCAACTGTTGAAGAAACTCATTATTTAATCAAGGATAGTGGGCTATTTAATATTATGGGTTTAGTCTGTTTTAAATCAGACAATATTGCTAAATCAACCTGTGAATGGTTTACTAATATTCTGCAAAAGCCACCGCAAAATTTTCGCAACACTGTAGCAGGTGGACATTTAAGACCTTTAGGTATTCAGCTAGCTAAATATGTCGTTAATCTTTTTGATAAACCGTTAATTGAATCAGTTCAAGAGCGGAACAAAGCATTTGAGCATAACGTAATTCAATTGCTTGAAGAACTGAAAGAAAAATCAAGATAATGGGCATTGGGCATGGGGCACAGAGGAAAAACTTACTGTAACTTCTCCTCTGCTCCCCTGCTCCCCTGCTCCCCTGCTCCCCTGCTCTCCTGCTCCCCACTCCCCACCCTTAACCCTTTTTCATGACAATCCCAACTCTTCTGGAAAACCGAGCATGATGTTTAGGTTTTGGACTGCGGCTCCTGATGCGCCTTTACCCAGATTGTCAAGACGAGCAACTAGCAAGACTTCTTTGGTGGTGTCATTGGCAAATACAAAAACCTGAACAATATTAGTCCCGTTCAGTGCGATTGCATCCAGAAATGTTCCGTCTCTGAGCAGTGTAGAATCTTGGAATGGAGCAACCTGTACGAATTTTTCACTTTGGTAGTAGTCAGCGATCGCTTCATAGATAACTTTACCTGATGGTGGATTATCCAAAGTTGCCAGTGGTAAAGGTATCTGTACTAGCATCCCCTGCTCAAAATCTCCCACAGCTGGTACGAACAGCGGCGGTGATGCTAGCCCTGAATACTCATGCATTTCTTTGACGTGCTTATGCCCAAACTGCAAACCGTAGATTCCATAAGGATAGAGTGATTCTGCTCCGGCTTGCTGCTCGTGGAAGCTATGATACTGTTTAATCAGATTCTTTCCGCCACCAGAGTAACCTGACACTGCATTAACGGTGATGGGAAAGTTACTGTTCAGGAGTCCTTTAGCAATTAACGGACGGATACAAGCTAAAAATCCTGTGGGATAACAGCCCGGATTGCTGACAAACTGCGCGCTGGCGATTTTCTCTCGCTGTCCTGGATTTAGTTCAGGGAAACCATATACCCAGTCTTTAGCTGTGCGATGGGCACTACTAGCATCAAGGATCTTAACCCTATTATTACTGACTAAGCTAACAGCTTCACGAGCCGCATCATCAGGCAGGCAGAGAATGATAACATCAACAGCATTGATTAGTTTGGTTCGCTCATTTGCATCTTTACGTTTAGATGCTTCAATGCTAACTAACTCGATATCATCCCGTTGGTTCAGGCGTGAGTATATTTGTAAGCCTGTGGTTCCTGATTCCCCATCAATGAAAATCTTCGGTTTAGTAGTCATGCGCTTTTTATTATGTGAGAGTGATATTTTGACAAAGTAAGAGTTATTTTAACGAGCGATTTTTGAATGAAATTAACCTGCTTTCACCATCCACACCAAAAAGCTCAGAATTAGTTCGATAGGAGGAAGAGAATAATCCATTAAATCAATTGTGACTGTTTGACCCTCTAGTTTCAGAAATCGCCATTGGGTTCCACTGCTTACAGTACCGTAAACTGCTGTTAAGGGTTGTTCTCTTGCTTGATTGAATCGCTGTGCAGCTACCATTTCTGCAATGCATTGTCCCAATCCAGATTTTAAATCTGATTTTTTCGCTTCAACTATGACAATTGCAGGTGCTTCCACCGTTAATTGTTCAGGTGAACGGCAAAGTAGGAAGTCACATACATCGTTGAGTCCAATACTCGGATCAACGTTAAACTCTTCCCCTGAAAATACGCTAATTGTGGAATTGAAGATGCGTCGCACTTTCAGTAAGATAGGATTAATTATCGCCTCTGAACGAGCTTTTTCTGTATCTACTGCGATCGCCCACGGTAGATCCTCTAAAATACCTTGCAGTCTGAAGCTTGGAGTAATGGGTTCAATCGAGTCTGGGAAAAAGCGGACTCCTTCGACAGTACTCAGATGAAAATCTTGTTTCACTCGGTCAATGTTAAATTGACTGTAGGGCATGATAAATCAATACTCCATCCATTTGCTTGATTGTAATAGTATTTGTTCCTTCGCCTTCCCCGTTTCAGGATATGGATTTCGCTTTAACTCGTTTTTGGATTGGCTATTCCTCCCAAGCTAGAGTACGTTTCACTGCTTTTTGCCAAGTACCAAATTTGGATAAGGGGAAATCACTCTTCGGCTCAAACACACGCTCAATTTGCCGTTGTTCCACTAGTGTTTCATAGCTCTGCCAAAATCCTACAGCTAAACCTGCCGCAAATGCTGCACCCTGAACGGTCGTATCGCGCATTATTGGGCGTTCAACTGGAATACCTAACACATCAGCTTGGAACTGCATCAAAAAATTATTCTCGCAAGCACCACCATCTACGGTTAATCGCCCAACTGGAGTACTACTAGATGCGTTAATCGCTTGCACCACTTCCAGAACTTGATAAGCGATCGCTTCCAACACGGCGCGAACTAGATGCTCTGGTTGTACACTGGCGGTAATGCCGAAAAAAGCTCCCCTGGCGCTCATATCCCAATAAGGTGCGCCCAGTCCACTAAATGCTGGCACAAAATAGACTCCGCCATTATTTTTTACCTGATTGGCCATCGCTTCAGTTTCAGCAGCAGTTTTTATCAACTTCAGGCGATCGCGCAACCATTGAATACAAGCACCACTAGTAAACATACTACCTTCTAGAGCATAGCCGACATCTAAAGTATCGCTGGTATTTGCTTGTGTCCATGCCACTGTCGAAATGAGTTGATGATGCGTTCGCACAATTTGAGCGTCTGTGTGAGCTACTAAAAAGCTACCAGTACCATAAGTGCATTTTACCAAACCGGGGCGATCGCAGCCATGACCAAATAGAGCCGCTTGCTGATCTCCCAAAATGGCCGCGATCGGAATTTCCGCACCCAACAAAGTCGCATCGGTAACTCCAAATACTCCTAAGCTCGGCTGAATCTGGGGCAAAATATGCGCTGGAATTTGAAACAGATCCAGTAAAATCTCATCCCACTCACAGGTTTTGAGATTCATCAACATTGTCCGGCTGGCGTTGCTGTGGTCAGTGGCGTGGACTTTTCCACCTGTGAGATTCCACAACACCCAGCTATCAATAGTACCTGCTAAGACATTGTTTATATCGATACCAGTAACATTATCTAATAGCCATCTGAGCTTAGTAGCTGAAAAGTAAGCATCAATGATTAATCCGGTGCGATCGTAAATTTCATCAGCGTAGCCTTGCTCTTGTAACTGGTGGCAAAGGGGAGCAGTGCGGCGATCTTGCCAGACGATCGCTTTATGGAGTGGTTTACCAGTAGTTTTGTCCCAAATTAAACAGGTTTCGCGCTGTACAGTTAGTCCCAAGGCTGCGATCGCTGATGGTACAATCTGGGCATTTGCAATTGCGGTTTGCATTACCCAACAGGTATCTTCCCAGATTTGTTGAGGGTCATGTTCTAACCATCCTGGCTGAGGATAATACTGAGTTAATTCTTTATATGCCTGCCCAACAAGCTTGCCGTCTGCGTCAAATACAAAGGCGCGGTTGCCTGTCGTACCTAAATCTAGTGCTAAGATATAGCCCGATGATAGAGTTTTTTTGCCAAGTGTGTGCATAACCGCTTTTAATGTTGCGTAGGCGTAGCCCAACCTAGACATCGCGATTTTAGCAATACGCCTTCAATCACATATACATTATTTTGGGTACATTTTGAATTTCCTGTTTGGATAGCGTTACGTCTCTGTAAGTTTAAAAAGCTACAGGTTTATGCAAATTTGTACTTAGCACAATGGGTATTGATGTCCGTCTCAAATCCCAGACCTTCACAACATTACAAGACGCTGTGCATTTGAATTATGTCTAAGTAAGTATATTGGCACAGTAAATAATTATCAAAATGCTGCTTTCAAAGGAATATTACACACAAATTCATAGAAGTTTTAGAATTAAATTTATGTGGCAATATACAAAGTGTCACCTTATTCAAGTCTGATTATGATACTCATGTTTTATATTTTGCATATAAAAATTAATCATAGTAACTCAATCCGGTTCACCAAGATGTGAAAAATCATCATAAAAATACAAATCGCCATCTTCACAAAAGACTAATTATTAGACCTCTTACAAAAATCCTTTAATCACCTCTCCTCTTATGAAGGAGAGGGGGCAAGATTTTAAGTTTCCCCCTAATATATGGGGGGATTAAGGGAGGTCTATTCGACTTATGCAAGAGGTCTATTGTAGCGACGGCGATTAATCGCGTCTCTTGCCTTAACCAATAGTATTGATAGTAAACCTGGTGAATATAGATTTTATTACAATTAATTATCCTAACTCGATCTAAAAACTATGGATTTAAAAGTTAAAACCATCAAAATATAACAAAGTCTCCCCATGTTAAAAGCTAACCAAAATCAAAATGCACTACTAGCTCTGTTGTTACTTGTGCCAGTTCCAAGCATTGGTATTGCAACTCAGCTATATATACTCCCTGGCTTCCAAGGACATTTAGTAGCTTTATTAGCTAAAATCTGGTTATTGCTAGTACCCATTATTTGGTTGTTATTTGTTGATAAAGAGAATTTAAAATTTGAATATCCTAAAAGACGCGATTTATTCGCTGGAGTTGGATTAGGGCTATTAATGCTAGGCATCATTTTGATTGTTTATTGGCTGCTGGGCGCAAAATGGATAGATATTGAATATGTTCGCGATCGCGCAACACAAGTTGGATTGAACAGTTTTGCAATTTACTTAGTAGGTGCAGTGTATTGGATATTTGTTAACTCTTTACTTGAGGAATTTGTCTGGCGTTGGTTTGTTTATCGTAAATGTGAAATTTTGGTATCAAGTCCTTTAGCTGTAGTACTGTCTGCACTATTTTTTACGATTCATCATGTTGTTGGTTTAGCAGCTTACTTTGACTGGCGTGCGACAACATTATGCTCATTGGGAGTATTTATAGCAGGGGCGGTTTGGTCATGGTGCTACTTAAATTATTGCTCGATTTGGCCTGGATACATCAGCCATATTTTTGCAGATATAGCAATTTTCCTGATTGGCTGGCAACTGATCTTTGCTTAAGAAAAATGTAATCAATCAACATCTCTCAAGATAATATGTTTTTTTAAGTCGAAACTGATTCTACCTTCTTCTTGTAATTTCCCCATCAATCGTGTAATTGTTACTCTAGTGGTACAGCAGGCGCTAGCAATATCTTCGTGAGTAAAGCGAACATTTAGGCGAGTTCCCTCTGGTACAGTTTCACCCACTTCTCGTTTCAAAAGTTGTAATAGATGCTGTAAGCGATCTTGTACTCGCCGTCTACCAGAAATAGCTAAAAAAGATTCTGTTTGCTGTAATCGCTGCTTAATTTTTGGTAGAAGTGTATGACTCAGTGTTGCAGAAGCTGATACTTCTGCTACATAAACTGACACTAACTCAACATCAGCAAGCGCTGTTGCTTGGTAAATGTCTAAAGATGTCAAACTAGAACCAAAAACCATTCCTGGTGTTGCCAATCCAATCAGCACTTCTTCACCCGTTTCACAGTAGGTACTGAGTTTAACCAAACCCTGAGAAACATACCAAATTGCTAATGGGTTGAGGGGAATAGTTTCTCCTTTATCATATTTATGTAGGGGGCGATTGTTGAAAATGTCATTCTTGTCTTTAACTTTTACTGATTCTAATTGCTGACGCTGGGTTATATTACGCACCATCCAGCGCAGAGAAATTGCCTTACCCTGCTGATTGCGGACAACTGTTACTGTCAAAGCTGCATAAAATAACTCGCCATAACGTTGTTGCAAACGTACCAATAACTCTTGAACTTTGTCTGATTGCGATAGCTGTATCAGTTCGTTGCGAACTTGCTGACGTTCTTCTAGAAGGACAAAGTTAACTATTGGTTTTCCCAGTAAAAAATGCTTGGAAACATTCAACAACTTAGCTGCGGTGAGGTTAGCTTCTTGGATAATTCCTTCTGTATTAGTCACTAAATAGCCGTCTGGCGCTAACTCGAATAAATCTTGGTAGTAATGGCGCTCTGCTTCTAACCAATTCCGTGTTTTTATTAGTTCCTCGTTTTGCTGATAAAGTTCATCTGCCGCTAACTGTGCTACCTTTGAGGTATTATGGAGTTCCTTAAAAGCTTCTGGCAACAAATCAGGGGAAATCCAAGGTAATAAACTAGCAGTTTGGTATAAATCTGCTAAACGCTTGTGCAATATTTCTGTACGTTGGACAAATTTTTCTATGTTCACTTTAAATTCCCGCTATTTGCTTGCAAAAGTTAAGCAAAAAAACCTAGTAAGTAAATCTTTGAGAAAATTGCAGTATACTTAATTTTATTGAGTTATAAATTTAATAGGTTGTAAATTGCAATTTTCACGTAATTGAAGTAATAAAGTTAGATTTATTTTGGGTTTTTGACAATTTTTATCATATAGTCGCTACAAATGAGCCAGTTTTTAAATGACACATATACCATTCAACCTAAATGCTTAAAGTAAATTGAATCTAGCAAATTACAAAGCATCCACTTATATATTTATTTAGCCAAAATTTTACTGGCTTTTGTTAAGTATTACTTCTACCATTGGTGGTAAAATTCTGTTAACTTAGCTAAATACGAGTACCAAATCTGCCATCTAAGATTATGCTAATTTTTGACTAAACTGATAAGTAAGTCAAAATAATGACTAGCAAAGAGCAGATACTACACTCGGAAAACCCTACATTTCAACTTTAATTTTTGACTATTATTGTTGAATCCGCTTTGTAATTCCCCCAATAAATAATTTAGTGCTAATAATAATTGTTTCCGTTTATTACTAAGAGGATGTTTGGAAAGCTATGTTTGTTATCCAAAGTATCTAATATCACCCCTAACCCCCCGATGTATTGGGGGGGGGAAATAGTCTCTCAAAGCCTCCTTTTATAAGGGGGGTTGGGGGGTAATGTCAAAATTTAATATGCTATACGACACTTTTCAAACATCCTCTAAGAATAACTGATAAGACTTTCCCCAACTTCCATCACAAGAATTAAGCAACTACTACCAAAGATATAGAATCTAAGTTAAGTTTGTGGGTGATTCTGAATACTTTGCCTATTAATAAAATTCATAACAAGATTCCCAACTTCTTTAAGAGGATGTTTTAAAAGTATTATTGCTAACACCAAAAGCTTAGAAATCTAAACCTTACTCCTTTGTAGGGGTTAGATTTCATGTCTACGCTAGGTACTTCTCCTTTAGCGAAGACCTTCCAATTTCTTTAAAAAGTTGGGAATCCAAGCCTTTCCATCTTCAAATTCATTATAAAACTATCTGACACGGGTAAGAGTAAAACTATTGAGAACAAGCAATGGTCGAACTTCTATATCTAGAATTGCAAAGATAAATATTAATAAGTTAAAAAGGTTTGTATAGCCAATCACATCTGAACTTAATAATTATCCGTCTCTTTAGTTAGAGGATAAATGAAGTAGTAAGCTGGTGTAATTTAACAATGCGTAACAGCTAATCAACGCGCAAGTTACAAGGAGTGATGAGTGAGGTGTCAATGCAATAAAATCTCATCACTCCTTTTTACTTACATCAGTTTATGAGCCAATAGGCTTGGGTTAGCCCCAAAAACCTTAAACTATGTAGTAGCGCTAGTAGGTTGGGTGGAGGCTTTGCCAAAGCCAACATTCTGATATATATTGGGTTGCGCTTTGCTCCACCCAACCTACCTTTAATGCACAATTTTTTTGCTTGCCACGCCACTACAATTTTTCTTAACTGAACTGTATTGGTTTATGAGCTACTAACGAATACCATCATTATCAATGGCGCTGTAACTGTCGCTAGGGAAAAGCCCCAACCAAGGGTCAGAACTAGGAGTTAAAAATAGTTGTCCGTATACTTGTTCATTGAGCGCTTCCACACTCCTTGTTTGCTTACCCTGCATAAACCATTGATGAATTTGGCTATGCAGCATATATTCATTTCTAACTGTATCTAAAGCCATTGTGGCTTCAAAATTTTTCACTATTATCGGCAAATTATCTTCTTCAGTGTTGGCAGATTGAGATTTTTTAGCTCTAATTAGAGAGATGCTGTTTCGATCTAGCTTGACATCGGCGGCATAAAGTTGAGCAATTTTGTCCCAAACTTTCTGGTCAGTAATTTCAGCTAAGGCGTTTTGATTCCGTTCAGCATCAGACTGGAGAGCAGTTAACATTGGCGTTTCAACTCTCATTTTAGAAACTGCTAGAGAGCTTGCTATTTCTGCTGTCGGTGGTTGACTGCGATTGTTCGGAATTTCTACCAACTTAGGGGGAGACTGGATACCCAGGCGGGATAAATCTGCAACCCATTGGCCTTGAATAGAATTTAAGCGATCGCTGTGGTATTTTCTTAAATAAGACTCGCGATCGCTTGGTGTAAGTTTACTGTAATTTTTTACTGCTAATTCAGCTTGCTCTAGCTGACGCAAAAATGCTTTGGGACTATACAACCCTGGAATAGCATCGATTGGACGACCTGATGCATCCAATACATAATGAATGCTATTGCCTGTAATCGTTCGCTCCAACTTGCGTCCGTCGCCAAAATCAATAGTTACTTTGGGTACAGGACGCACTGATTGCCAATGCAAAATGAAACGGTCTTGAAGCAGTTTAGAAATTTCCACATTCGGATACAGTGCTACCCTGAAGAACCTACTATTAGCACAACTCAAATCTTGATCCAGCCTACCCAATAACCGCAGAGATAGAATAGGTTTACCACTGGTTCTAGCAGCAGCTTTGGCTTGTTCTATATCAGTGTACCAATACAAACGAGAGGCGTAACAGTCGCGTTGTTGACAAAGTTCGTCTAAAGCTAGCCGAAGTGCAGGGGAAGGTAGAACTGCTCCTGAAGAAGCGGTATTTAACGTATTAGCATGGGATTTAAGAAATACTTCTAACCCTTTTGGGCCCTGTTTCCGAAGTACAGAAACTTCTTGAGATAGCTTGGAGGTTTCAGCTACAGGAGTTTGAGCATCAGCTATCTGCACAAAACCGAAGCTGACTAGGATGAGTGCGAAAGGATATTTGCAGGCTCTAAATTTCATATATTTTCAGATATTTTCAAGAAAAATAGGGGGTGTGAATGAGGAGCATCCGGTTTTGGCAACAACAAATAGAAACAATTTGGTTGACACTCTTAACATTCCACTGTAAGCCAGAAATTTTAATCCTAGCGTTTACAGCAGTTTTGTAGATTTATTTCATTAAAACTTCAACGAAATAATTACGAGTTTGTCTGTATTTTTACTCATTTTTCATATCTATTTGTTATTTGAGAATAAATGAAATCAGCAAATGCGATCGCTAAATCAATAAATGCGATCGCCAAAATAACATTATGTGTACACACAAGTCGAATTACCCCCTTAATCCCCCCTTAGAAAGGGGAAAAATCTAGTTCCCTCCCCTTTATAAGGGGAGGGTTAGGGTGGGGTAAAACCTTGGGTTTTTCAGCTATTTCAGACTTGTGTGTACACAGTATCCTTTTAGGCTACGCAGGGTACACAAGTACTAAAAATCTTATCGCTTAAAGAAAATTAACCGTTTTTATACGCAGATGAATATATTCTCTGCGTATTTTTTATGAAAAAAAGATTCATCCCAATGTATATTTCCGCATTATTTTGGGAATCATAAATCGAGGAAGCATGATAAACCGCAAAATATGACTTCCTGAAATATCACGTAACTTTTAGAGGATAATTATGTCTAAACGCAAGTTGCCCAAAGGCCGTAGTGTTAGTTCAGTTGCTATAGAACCAGAAGTTGCGATCGCAATTCTTGGGTTATTTTCTGCTGCGGCTGATGGTGAGGGTATTTCTTCCACAGAAGAATATGCTTTGAGTGAATTTCTCGGTCGGGTTGACTTATTTGAAGATTACTCTGAAGAAGACTTTGAAGAATTGACCGAAAAAGTCGTCAGTTTGATTGAAGAAGAAGAACCAGAAGATTTAATCGCCCAGTCTATCGAATCCTTACCCAATAGAAATTATCGCGAAGCTGCATACATCACAGCTATCTTAGTAGTAGGGATTGATGAAGAAGTACCCGAACACGAACAAGATTATATTTCTGAACTTCAAGAAGCCTTAAATATTTCAGACGAACGCGCACAAGAACTCATAGACGCAGTGTTCGGAGAAGAAGAAGAGGAAGAGGAGTAATATTTATTGACTTGCAACCTCAGTCATCTACTATCTTTAATTTGAGGTTGCTAATTTAGAATATGAAATAATTTTGTTTGGGTTAAGTTGTTCAGATTCCCGGCTTCATGAAGAAGTTGGGAATTTTGCATTGTATCAAAATTAACATTTGTCAGATAAAAGTAAAATATCCTTGAGCGATCGCCATTCAACTTTCACATCACGTTATCATCGGATCTTGGGGAATTTCCGTGCATAACTCGATAGCATCTATGACTGCCTCTCACTCCGAAACTCCATCTACCAAGCCCGATGCAAGTACTTTTATTTCTGACCATCTACAGGTGGATCGCAGTAAGCTAAGTCAAATGTACTTGCATTATGTCGAGACGAAGGATAAATATCCTCACGCGGTATTGCTGTATCGGGTAGGAGATTTCTTTGAATGCTATTTCCAAGATGCTGTAAAACTAGCGCAAGAATTGGAATTAGTTCTCACTAGTAAGCAAGCTGGGGAACAAGGACGGGTGGCGATGTCTGGTGTTCCACATCACGCTTGGGAACGCTACGCGACAATGCTAGTAGAAAAAGGCTATGCAGTAGTAATTTGCGATCAAGTTGAAGATGCTTCTGAAGCTGCTGGGAGATTGGTGCGGCGGGAAGTAACGCGCATTCTTACCCCCGGTACTTTGCTAGAAGAAGGAATGCTCAAATCCAGTCGCAATAATTACTTAGCAGCAGTAGTAATTGCCGCAAATCATTGGGGTTTAGCCTATGCAGACATCTCCACAGGGGAATTTCTTACCACTCAAGGTAGCGATTTAGAACATTTGACCCAAGAATTAATGCGCTTGCAACCTTCAGAGGTGTTAGTTCCGACAAATGCGCCCGATTTGGGTAGTTTGCTGCGTCCGGGAGAAACTTCGCCACATCTTCCTGAGTGTTTGCCACCATCATTTTGTTATAGTTTGCGATCGCAACTTCCCTTTTCCCAAGGTGAAGCTAGACCGAGATTATTGCAGAAATTTAAGGTGCGATCGCTCGAAGGACTCGGTTGCGATCGTCTTCCTCTCGCCGTCCGTGCGGCTGGTGGTCTTCTGGAATACCTGGAAGATACTCAAAAAGAAAACCCTGTCACCCTTCAGAGACTCCGCAGCTACACTGTCACCGACTACCTAATTGTTGACAATCAAACCCGCCGTAACCTAGAAATTACCCAAACCGTTCGAGATGGCACTTTTCACGGTTCCCTACTTTGGGCGTTAGATAAAACTAGTACAGCAATGGGTGGGCGTGCTCTGCGGCGGTGGTTGTTGCAACCTCTACTCGATATTAAAGGCATTCGGGCACGACAAGATACCATCCAAGAATTGATGGAAAATACGCCCCTGCGTCAAGATTTGCGGCATTTATTAAGGCAAATTTACGATCTAGAACGCCTTACAGGAAGGGCGGGTTCTGGTACAGCTAATGCTAGAGATTTAGTAGCTTTGGCAGATTCCCTCTCACGTTTACCGGAATTATCCAACTTAGTAGTTGAGACGCGTTCTCCATTTCTCAAAGCTTTGCAGAAAGTCCCAAGTGTGTTGGAAGAATTAGCACAAAAGTTACACGCACATCTTGTAGAGTCACCACCTATACTAATTAAAGAAGGTGGATTGATTCGCCCTAGTGTAAATCCCCTATTGGATGAAAGAAAAGCGACTGTAGAAGCAGACCAGCAATGGATTGCCAATTTGGAAGTTGATGAAAGAGCTAAAACAGGAATTTCCACCCTCAAGGTAGGATTTAACAAAACCTTTGGTTATTACATCAGTATTTCTCGCACCAAAGCCGACCAAGTACCCGCTAACTATATCCGCAAGCAAACTCTGACTAATGAGGAACGTTATATCACCCCAGATTTGAAGGAACGAGAAGCCCGAATTTTGACGGCGCGGGATGATTTAAATCAGTTGGAATATGAGATTTTTACAGCATTGCGAGAAGAGGTAGCACAAGAGGCGGAAGTAATTCGCAATCTGTCTCGTGCAGTGGCGGCGGCGGATGTGTTGTGTGGTTTGGCTGAATTGGCGGTACATCAAGGTTACTGTCGTCCCGAAATATTGCCAGGGAGGGAGATAAATATTGTTGATGGTCGTCATCCGGTAGTGGAACAGTCTTTACCTGCGGGGTTCTTTGTGCCAAATTCAACGCAATTGGGTCAAGAGTCATTAGTCATTAGTCATTTGTCATTAGTAGATGACCAAGAACAAATAACAAATACAACTCTTGGAGAGGCTGCGCCAACGACTACGCTCAGTACAAGTGACAAAGGACAAATGACAAATGACTATCCCGATTTAATTATTCTTACCGGGCCAAACGCCAGTGGCAAAAGTTGTTATTTGCGTCAGGTGGGATTGATTCAGTTAATGGCACAAATTGGTAGTTTTGTACCAGCAAGATTTGCCAGGTTGGGAATATGCGATCGCATTTTTACCCGTGTCGGTGCAGTAGATGATTTAGCAACTGGTCAATCTACCTTCATGGTAGAAATGAATGAAACGGCAAATATTCTCAATCATGCCACATCTAGATCGCTGGTACTGTTAGATGAAATTGGTCGCGGGACAGCAACATTTGATGGTCTTTCCATAGCTTGGGCGGTGGCAGAATATATAGCAGTGGATATTCGATCGCGCACAATTTTTGCCACCCATTACCACGAGTTAAATGAACTGGCTAGCATTATCCCGAATGTGGCTAACTATCAAGTGACAGTGAAAGAATTACCCGACCAAATTATCTTTTTGCACCAAGTTCAACCAGGAGGTGCTGATAAATCTTATGGAATTGAAGCGGGGAGATTGGCAGGTTTACCAGCCGTAGTTATTCAACGGGCAAAACAAGTCATGGGGCAAATTGAAAAACACAGTAAGATTGCGATGGGGCTGCAAAATCTTGATGGATAAGCAAGTTTGTAGTAAGGACTTTAGTCCTTATTTTCTAAACACTAAAGTGCTTACTACAAATCGAAGTGTTAATTACTGCCGAAAAATTTCTACTTTTTGTAACACCACTTCTTGATTTGGACGATCTCTAGTTGTAGGCACATTAGCAATCTTGCTGACTATATCTAGACCTTGGACAACTTCACCAAAAACACTGTGATTGTTGTCAAGGTGAGGCGTTGGTGCTTCTGTAATGAACCATTGCGAACCATTAGTACCGCGTCCGGCATTAGCCATCGACAAGATACCTGCACGAGTGTGTCTCAATTCAGGATGAAACTCATCTTCAAATTGATATCCTGGGCCACCAGTACCCCATCGGCTAGCTGTATCTAGATAACGACTCAGAGGATCGCCACACTGAATCATAAAATCAGGGATGACCCGGTGAAAGCGAACTCCATCGTAAGCTGGAGTTCCCTTACCAGATGCATTAGTTTTAGGGTCTTTCCAGTCGATTGTTCCTGTTGCTAGACCGACAAAATTTTTGACAGTGTTGGGGGTTCGCTCTTCTTCCAAACGAACTACAATTTCACCCAAGGAAGTAATTAAACGAGCGTGCAGTGTTCCATCACCGGGAATATTAATTTCTGGAAAGTTCATTAGATATCCTATTTTAACCAGTGCCAGTATTTGAACTATACAAGTTTATCAGCATTCAAGTTACCGCCTTTAGACATGAAAAAAAACCTGAATTCAAGAAGCAGGAGGTCGAAGGCAGGAAACAGGAGGCAGGAGGAACCCACCCTTATAGTGGAATTGAAGCAAGGACGCTTTATACTTTTCTGCGAGACGCTGCGCGAACGCGCTGCACGTCTGAGTATAATTCTTTCTTTAAACGTGGCTCTAAACCCAGAACTAAAGTTTTAATTGATACTCCTAACCTCCTGCCCCCTGCCTCCTAACTCCTGCCTTTTAGTAAGGAAACTTGAGCCAACAAATATTTTACTCTGGTAAATTTATCGCTGGATTCCGGCTAAAGAATCCTCTAGGGACTAGCTTAAAGCCAACTTCGTGAACAGGCATCACCGGCCAATCTTCCGATCGCGGAATATGAGTTACGCCCATTGTGTACCACAGTACGATATCTTCACCCATCAAGGCTTCATCGTCTGCAATATATTTTGGTAAACCCTGTTCGGGTTGAGTTTGGTTGGGATAATCGCCGCCAGCATAAAGTTCAGTAGGTTTATATTTTGTTACCCAGAGGTGATGAGTCGCAAATTCTGCCCTTTCCCGGATTTTTGAGCCTTCCACAGGGAAAAATATCGAGTTTCCACCAGGCATCAGCATATATCCAGGTGCAGCACCGAGAGCATTCTTTTTGTCTGCACTAACAATCATCCATTCTCGACTGCTTTTCATATCCAAATCGCGCACAGCAGCCGTTTCTTTGACTAGTGGGATTTCTGCAAGTGCGATCGCATTTCCTAAAGGATTTTTCTCATCCATCGGCAAAGCTTTCACATTCATTTCCATCACAGAATTAGCCTGACCATCGACATCGAAATCTAGGCGATAATTGAAAAAGTGCTGATGATTTACTCCAAAGATATTCTTAGCAATTAACCGACCATAAGAATCATCCTCAGATTGCTTTTGGGCAGCCGTTCCCTGCGCCAATACAATACCCGTTAATTCATTTTGGACTTCCAAAGTCCCATCTTGGTGAAAGATCCAATTGATGCTGTAATCATAGTTGTCAATGGCTACCGTCATCTTCATCACTAATTCTCGACTGCGACGGACATCATTACGCTGAGTATTATATTCATAATGTTTCCACAGCATTCCGTTGTCGCGCTCGTAGATACCGATAACCTTTGGCATTTGATAAGGTTCTCCCTGCTCATTAGCAAATACAGCATTTAACAACAAGCCATTTTCGGGAATTTCTTTACCTAATTCCATCGTATTTGCTAGTAAACCTAAGTTGTATTCTCCAACATCAAAGGCATTTCTGAACGACCAAGTAGGCTGAGGATCGCCATAAGGTACTACCATTTCTGAAAGGCTAGCGCGGTATAAAACTGGTCGAATATTTTCCCCGTCTTTGTGCGTCACTTGGTAAAGCATTAATCCATTACGAGGATGCATTGAATAGCGAAACTTCCAACCTTGCCAACTAATTTCATTGTCTTCGATCTGGAAACTTCTACCATTAGGTTGGAGTATTTTTAATGCTTTAAGTGGTGACAGTAATTTACCCAAAGATTTGACATCATAATTCCAGTTTTCTTGAGAGAAAGGTACGTTTCCTCTATCAACAAAACTAGCAATTTTACCCGTATTTAAATTGACTGTTGCTAAAACTCCTTCAATCGGACTACCATAATAGTTCCAGCCTTTACCTTTGTAGTAAGATAAGCCGCGACAAAGACGATTACCTGTTGCTTCTTCCTGTTCGCTGAGAATTCCTGGTGCCCACCAACTGATTTTAACTCGATCGAAATCGGTAATTCCCCGCTTTTGCATTGCTTTTTGCCATCGGGGATCGGCTTTAACTACCTGAGTTGCTAGTTCATATTCTGAATTAGCGATCGCAGGTTGAACAGACGGTATTTCTTTCCAAGAACTTAAGGTTTTGCTTTTGAGATCGACAATTCCTTCAAAGGTTTTGTTTTCTGAACGTTCATAGATTACCAAAAAAGCTTTTCGCCCAAAGACTTTACCAGGTGTAAAATTTAGAACTTCTTCTTTATCTGGTTCTTGTAAAGCAATAAGAGGAAAAGCTGCCATTTCGCTCAAATTTTTTTCTCTTTGGATGACAGAAACAGCTGTGCTAATTTCTACCTCAGTTAGTGAAGTGAGAGGATGGGAAATCGAAGGTTGTTGAGCCGTTAATGTTTCCATTAATCCGATTGAGAAAGAAATGACAACAATGATGGCAATAGCTAGCCATAAAAAACGCTTTAGCCGCTTAATCATCTTTTACATTTTTACAAAAGACTTATAGTTATCTATTTCCAAACCTAAGATTGAAAACCGATAAATTAAGAGGCTAAAGCGAAATTAATTATAATAAAATAACTCCACTCTGCAAGTGGGGCTACAGTGTACACACAAATCGAATTACCCCCCTTAATCCCCCCTTATAAAGGGGGGAAACAAGAAAGAAATCTAGTTCCCTCACGCCACGTGCTTCAAGTCGGGCATTGCCCGCCCAACGCAGTGGCTCCCCTTTATAAGGGGAGGGTTAGGGTGGGGTAAAACCTTGGGTTTTTCAGCTATTTCAGACTTATGTGTACACCGTAGGCTTGTGGGGAGGGGAGCTAAAGCACAGGTTTGGCAGGGTGGGGTTTTGGGTATTATGCTTAATTACCTGAACATTATCTTACGCCGAAACTAAACGGCGTAAAGATTCAGCACGACGTTTAGCAATAGAGTTATTTGGAGCTAATTTGAGTGCTTCTTCGTAAGCTTGTAACGCCTGAGTAGTTAATTTTTTCTTCTCATAAGCGTGACCGAGATTATTGAATCCTGTTACGTAGTCTGGTTTAGACTTGAGAGCTTCTTTGTACTGACGAATTGCTAAGTCATATTGCTCTTGGGTAAAATAAACATAGCCCAGCCCGTTGTAGATGGGGGCGATATTTTCTTCTCCGTCTTCTTCAGCTGCTTTGAGAGCTTTTTGAAATAGCGCGATCGCTGGAGAATACATTTTTTTTTCTGAATAAATACTGGCTAACTCATAATATTCTTGAGTCGTACCCTTTTCTTTCTCTAACTTCTTTCGCAACCTGGCAAAAGAGCCTTCAACCTTGCGAGTTTTGAAAATCTGGCGAAAAACACTCACGGCTGCAATTGTGAGTATCACCACCAAAATTGAGAGATAAACAACGGCTAGACTGTTATCCATTACTGCAAATACAAATATTATAAAGTTTGTTATTTGTCATTTGTCATTTGTCCTTTGTCATTTATTATTCGTTTATGACTAATGACCAATGACCAATGACAAATGACCAATTTACGGTAAACCCCAATATTGAGACCGTTGCTGGAGCCAACCTTTTTCTAAATAACGAGCGATCGCTTGATTCACATTTCGTCTAAACTCATCGTACTGCAATCCCTTGGGCATGACTATAGATAAGGGTTCAGTTGATAACTTAGTTGGCAGTAACCGATATTGAGGATATTGTTGTACCCAACCGCTTAGAACACTAGCATCTGCGGCAAAGGCTATTGCGGCATTATTTTCTATTTCCTCTCGCGCTTCTTTATAAGAATCCACTCCTACTAACTCGGCGTTTGGTAGATAGTAGCGCACTTTAGCAATGGTACTGGAGTTATTGAGTACGGCAATTTTTTGTTTTGATAGATCGCTCAACTGCTGCACAGATGCATCTTTTGTAATTAATAGAGTGCCATCCAAATAGTAGGGAACACTGAAACTAACTATGCGGGCGCGTGACTCGGTTGCTGTGACTCTAGCGATCGCAAAATCAACTTTCTTGTCTAAGACTACAGAAAGGCGATCGCGATTCGCTACAGCTTGAAATTTTACAGCTTCGGCTTTACCAACCAAGTCAACTGCCAAACGCTTGGCCAAGTCAATTTCTAAACCTTGCAAATTCCCGTTGTCATCTTTAAATCCCAAGGGACGCAAGTTATCTTTCACGGCAACATTTAAATAGCCCCGTTGCTGAATTTCTGACATTTGGGCAGCAGATGCAGTTAATCCCGTCCCTACTAAAGAAAAGCAAAAAATCCAAAATATAGTGGCGGATAATACCAGATGTAACCGAGTAATTGTTTGCCGTCTGTTACATCTGTTATACATCCCTCACCACCTTTATCCTTTAGCTTGAAGTGCCAATTCAGCAACTTTGCCGAAACTAGCTGGATCGAGGACTGCCAATTGCGCCAACATCTTGCGATTTAGTTGGATATCAGCTTTTTTCAAGTTACCAATAAACTGGCTGTAACTCAAGCCGTGTTGCCTGGAAGCAGCATTGATGCGGGTGATCCAAAGGCGACGAAAATCGCGCTTTTTCTTTTTGCGATCGCGGTAGGCACTCCGTAGCGCCTTCATCACTTGTTGGTTGGCAGTTCTAAACAGAGTTGAATGGGAACCGCGAAAACCTTTAGCTAGTTTGAGAATTTTATTGCGGCGTTTGCGAGCTACATTACCGCGTTTTACCCGAGTCATAATTTATTTCCTAAAATACTTACAAATATGGGAGCATCAAGCGCACGTTAAGTTCATCGCGTTCGTGTACAAGCGCACTCTGACGCATACTACGCTTTTTATCAGAAGATTTGTGTTCTAAAAGGTGGCTTTTGAACGCTTTACGACGGACGATTTTGCCGGTACCGGTGGCACGGAATCGCTTTGCCGCAGCTTTACGAGTCTTTAGTTTAGGCATGGTCTAGCTTTGATTCGACACGATCCATTATTATATACTATTAAAATTGCTATAACTGCAATTAAATAAAGGATTTAGCCAACAGCGATCGCTGTAGACAAACTTAGCTTCACTTATGGATGAGGTCAATATAGTTGAATATGACCCACGTTGGGCGACTTTGTTTACAGAAGAAGCCGAGTGGATTTGGCAGGCACTAGGCAATGACTTAGTTGTAGAAATTGAACATATTGGTAGTACCGCAGTACCAGGAATGGCAGCCAAACCAGTTATTGACATTATGGTGGGAGTGCGTTCCTTGGTAAATGCAAAATCTGCTATTTTGGCTTTAGAATCCTTGGGATACGTTTATTGGCGTGAAAACCCGCGTCCTGGACAGATGTTTTTTGTTAAAGGAATGCCACCATACGGAAAGCAACGTACTCATCATGTTCACATAGTCGAGATTGACAGCGAATTTTGGGAGCGCAAGCTATTTTGCGACTATTTGAGAAAGCATCCTGAAGAGGCGAAACGCTACGAAGTTCTAAAACGCGACTTGGCGGCAAGTTTTCGGAGCGATCGCGAAGCTTATACGAATGGTAAAAATGACTATATCCGTGCTGTGATGGTCAAAGCACGGAATGAGGATATGGGAAAAAACCAAAACCATTGATTATTTAACTTTTTTCAGTGGCGTTGGCTTTGGGATCTAAAATTATTTGCGAAGTGGATTTATTCACATGGTAAATCCAAGATTGCTCTTTAACCTTGACAATCACTTCCCAACCTTCTACGGGGTCGTACTGCTGGGTGCAGACTTCGCCAAAGTTGAATTGACAGAGATTTCCAAAGGTTTTTGGTGTAGTTTGAGTAATTTTTAAATCAGTAATTTCCATCCCCGAACGGTTTGAGGCATCGCTCAAAATTGCATCTGCGATCGCCTTGGGCAATGTTTGTGAAGTACTCACTTTCGGATCTAAAATTCTTTGCTTTCCAGATTTATCTACATGGTAAGTCCACGAATCTTGGCGGACTTTGACAACTACTTCCCAGCCTTCAATGGGGTTGTATTCCCTAGTACAAACTTCTCCAAATTTGAACTCACAGGGATTACCAAAGGTTTTCGATGTGACTTGGGTAATCTCTAATTCGCGTTTACGTACACCGGAACGGAAGGATGCATCTTTTAAAATTTTATTAGCGATCGTTTTCGGCAACTCGTTTGCTTGGGATTGGGATACTTGAGTGTTGTCTTGGTAAGGAATAGCACCAGCAGAAGTGTTTTCAATCAGTCCAAATCCACAAGATAGCAAGCTTGTCAACACCAGCGTCAAGAAAATTCCTCTGGGTGACTGGAAGGTACTTTTAATTACGGCAGATGCTTGGATGATGGATTTCATATATTATGTATTGATTGTTAAAAATTGAACAGATAATATTGCAATTGCAATCATAATTTGTTTGACGTTGCACTCTTAATTCAGTTTCTTTATAAGGAGTGGGGGAGCAGGGAAGCAGAGGAGCAGAGGAGCAGGGAAGCAGGGGAGAATAATTAATAACCAATGCCCAATGCCCAATGCCCCATGCCCCATGCCCCATCCTTTATACTTATTTACTCATTACCGCTAAATTCACCATACATTCAGGAAATTGGCGTTTTAATGCTGGAAACACCGGACAAGGCGCTTGTTCTTGTAAATTGTCTGGTTTACTCCAAGTAAAGGGGGCTTTCTGCGCCGCAGACATCCATAGCAGAAGCTTTGCTCGTGTCATGGCAACATAGAGTAAACGATACTCTTCAGATGTTTTCAAATTCTTTGCCACCTCCCATGCTTGACTAACATCCGGTATGATAGATTCTTCGTGGAGAGTAGCGCGAATTTGGGCGCGAGCTACTTCTGATAAGGTAAAATCGCCTAAAAATTGGCTTTGGGGAGGAACCCAAAATCTGCCAGGAATCAAGTTTTCGTGGAGAAAGGGAAGAAATACATAGTCCCAATCTAGCCCTTTAGCTTTATGCATAGTGATAATTGTCAGTTGACCGCGACGGGTATAACGTTCTTCCGAATCCTCAGTTTCCACTGGTTCAAACCGTTCGGAACTAACAATTTCACTTAAAGCTGACAGCATTCCTCCCATCGAACTATTGCCAGCTATCTGCTGGTTTACCCGTTCTGCAAGTTTATCAGCAGTTGCCAATTCTGCTTGGTCATAATTTAAAGTCAGGGCGAGAAAGGAAATTAGCTGGTAAAGAGGCAATTCTAAACGAGCGCGGAGTAAGCTGCGACACATGCGAGCAGCTTTTTGTACTGTTTCTGGCTGGGGTGGTGCTAGGGGGCCAGGATACAAAAACTCTTCTGGCAGACTAGCAAGGGCGTTGAGGTCTTGGGTAGGAATTAATTGGCGCTGTACTAATGCTTCTAGGGCAGCTTTGAGGTAATCGGGGGAGTGGGGGCGATCGCAAAATTGCAATAATGCCAAAATCTCTTGGGGGACATGGGAACGGCGATCGCGTTCTCCCACATCGTAAAGTGTAATTTTATGCTCTTTGCACAGAGGTGTCAAAGCTTCTGCTAACCATCGTCCTTGACGATTTTCTCGGACTAAAATCGCAGCACTATTTTTTGTTGGATCTTCACCAAATAACTCAATTACTCTTTGAGATAACAATTCAACGGTGTGATGAATATCGCGCGGTGTATAAAGCTCTAATCCTCGTCCTACGGGTGCGGGGTTGGCGTTAGCTTGCGGATCGCCAACTTCCACAGGGCGAATTGTCTGTAAGCGAAATGGTACTTGTCGGTTGTCAGGAATCTGTTGTTTGTTGTTGGTTTTGGTTGTTGCTAACCACTGATTATTGATCCATTTGAGAGCAAAGTTAGCGGCTTCAATGATAATTCTAGTACTGCGACCAGCTCGATCCATCGTTGCCAATCGTTGGATGCGATCGCACTCTTCGCAAAATTGTCGGAAATAAATCGGATCGGCTGGAGTAAAGGTAGAGTTAATCGCCTGGTTAGGGTCGCCAACTCTGACTAAATTGAGTGGGGAGTACGTAGAGACGCGATGAATCGCGTCTGTATTCATCCCCTCATATTCTCGATTACTCGCCAAAATTTCTAACAACTGCGTCTGTAGAGGGCTAGAATCTTGGGCTTCGTCTTCAAAGACGGCGAATATTTGGTTTTGCTCGATGTGACGGGCACTGTCGTTTTCTAAAACGCGCAGTGCGGCTAAAATCATATCGTCGTAATCAATAAAATCACGCGATCGCATCAAGTTTTGATATTGCTCGTACAATCCCGCTGCTACGCTCAAAATTGCATATTCATCTGTGGTTTGCTTACTCCACTCCCGCAACAATTCTGGCGATATCCCAGAACTTTTTGCTTCATGAATGACTGTATTAGCCAATTCTGGTAATACTTCTGTTCGCAGCACCGATTGACGACGCAACCTTTCTGTCTCTTCTCCATCAAATTGATGACCTTCCAATAACCGCAAATATGCATCTGGATTATTTACAATCCATTGTTCTACAGCAGTTCTGATAAAGCGGTGACTTTGGGTTGGTGTAATTAATATGACATTTTCTAACTGCAAACCCGACAAATCAGAATGGCGGTTGGCAATGTTCAACGCTAGACCGTGTAAAGTATAGACAAAAAATCCTGTCTGAGGTAGAGATAAATCATCTCTTAAAAATTTACGAATCTTCGCTTTAATATTGGCAGCAGCAGAGCGAGTAAAAGTAACGACTACCAACTGACGGCGGGAAGATGAACGCTCATATTGACGGGCGATCGCGATCGCCGCCGCCGCCGCCATTCCGGTAGATTTGCCTGCACCAGGAACGGCTGAAATCGCCAAAGGCCCAGATTGCCAATCAGCCATTTGCTGCTGTCCAGGGCGGAGACTGTTGCGGATTGTGAGAATCTTTTCTTCCAAAGAAGGAATGAGCGATCGCTCAGACAATTCTGAGTCGAGTAATTCTTGAATAATAGGAGCAGTAAATTTAGAGTCGGACATCTTAAATTATATATTTTAAATAGATATTGAATTTAATTCCCAAGCCGCAGATATGAATAATCTTCGGTGATTCTTAATCCCAAATTACTAACAAAATACTCCACCGTTCTTGTTTTAACTGTTCTAGTAAACGATCTAGATCAAATGCGTGTATATATACTTAAATATTATGTCAACCCCCTGACTAAACATATAACACTTAGTTAATTTGTTTAGTTAGGGGATTGTTAAGAAAGTTAAACTAGTTCTTTGAGTTTACCGTTCTTCCACAGTTGATTCACTAAAGATAGCTACGTACAACCATCCTGCTAAAATAGCTCCCAAGATAGGAGCTATCCAGAACAGCCAGATTTGCGAAAAGAGTTCTACACCTGCAAATAGAGCAACTCCAGTACTACGGGCAGGATTAACCGAAGTATTGGTTACAGGAATACTAATCAGGTGAATTAAAGTGAGTCCAAAACCAATTGCCAGTGGTGCAAATCCTTTAGAAGCACGGCTATCAGTCACACCCAGAATAATCAGCAGAAACATGAAAGTCATCACAACTTCAGTAATCAGGCAAGCAAACAGCGTGTAACCACCTGGAGAATGAGTACCATAGCCGTTGGTAGCCAGTGGGTTGAAGCCAGTCAGCGTAAATCCAGTTTTGCCGCTAGCAATCAGGTAAATAATCCCCCCAGCAACAATTGCGCCGATCACTTGAGAGAGGATGTAAGGTAGTAAGTCAGACCCCGGAAAGCGCTTACCTGCCCATAGTCCAAACGAAACAGCTGGGTTGAAATGACCACCAGAAATATGACCAAAAGCATAAGCCCCTGTGAGGACAGTAAGCCCAAATGCCAGGGATACACCTACTAATCCAATACCCAATGGAAAAGAAGTATTCTCGCTGATTTTTGCAGCATCTTCTGTGTAGGCGGCGGCTAGAACAGCACTACCACAGCCACCTAAAACAAGCCAGAATGTGCCGATAAATTCGGCCAAACAACGTTTCGTAAGAGACATTTTCAGAAAACTCCTTGTTCAGCTACAAACGAGTAATAGCTATGTTGAATAATGCTTGAGTCATTCCTGTCAACAGGAAATCCATTCCGTTTGTTTGGTTATGAAACTAAATCGAAAAAATAGTAATTTTTTTTCCTCAATAATTGTGGTCATAAAATATGAAGATACTGGAAAAGCTAAAATCCCAAAATAATGCTTAATTTATTAAGCATTTTGCTCTCATAATATAAAACTCATATTTGATTTTTTAAATATCCGTAGGGGAGCCAGTGCATTGCGGTGAATCCAGCGCTGTAGGCGGGTTTCCCGCCGTCTTACTTTTCACGTTATGTGGAAAAGCCACGAAAAACCTAACCCCCTAACCCCCTTCCCAACACGGGAAGGGGGAAAATTCAAAGTCTCTCTCCTTTTAGGAGAGAGAAATAGAAGAGAGGTTTTCCAGATACCGTGAAAAGTCAGTTCCCGCCGTAGGCGACTAGCGTAGCGGTAGCGACTGTGCGTAGCGTTACCAGAAGGGAGGTTTTCGACGCTCGTAAGCGTTGCGTTACGTTATGCGATAACACAATGCCAGTCCGCTCAAGTCGAGCCAGCCGCTTGCGGGGGTTTCCCCCGTTGTGCGGACTGGCGTAGGAAACCCGCCCACAGAAATGGCTACCCTACATTACTTAAATTTTTTCAAAAATCAAATCGTATTGGTATATATCTGTTGAGATTCTTGATCCAGTGCGTTCTATTAAAAGTTATTACGAAATTCAAATAATTTTTGTGCTTTATACACTTTCAGCTTAAAAAATTTGGGTTTTTCCTGTTACAGTCGTTACTTTGTGACTGTTCAGGGGATGTCATCATCACTCAAGATATAGAATTACACAAGTCAGCGAAAAATCAAGGGTTTAGGCAAAGCATTGCCAAGCCAGTGCCAAGTTCATGTTAAGAGAGTTAAAGCAGATGGGGCATTGACTAAACAAAAAATTGAACCAATGCCGCCATTTGCTATCCGCTGTTTGGACAGTCAAAACAAGTTCACATCACGCAGTTAGTTCTGTCTAAAATTAAATTTATTCGTCAATCTGCCAGGAATCCTTAGTTAATTCTTCATCCAGAATTTTCTTAGGACGCACAATGATAATAATTTGTCCTAGTAGAGGAATTTCTGGCTCATTTTCAAACCACTGAAAATCTAATTCACCACCATTTTCAACGACAAAGTAGCTAGAGACATCCCATTCTCGTTGGGCACGATCTATCACAACTAAGACTGGCCCTGTTTGGCTTTGGGTTTGGATGGGGAAGCGATCGCTATTCGCTAAAATCACCACTGGATCTTCTGCCGCCAATAGTACTTGCCAACCTGGTAAGGGAACCCAAGCTTGCTCTCCAGAAAACTTTACCATCCGAAAAGGTTCAATTTCTGTCAGTATGGGCACAGCTTGCAAATCTTGGCGTGATAATGGCAACTCTCCTACTACAGGCAAGATTCGGGGTAACTGTTCTTCAAATTCCAGGCGGTAAAACGGTAAAATTGGCGCTGGACGCTGGGGAACGGTAGTAAAATCAGTCAGTAGTTGTTCGATTTTTTGCCTTGCACCTGGCGTGTGAGCAAAACGCAAACCTTTGGCAATTAGGCGCGATCGCTGTTGTAAATCTGCATTTTGGCGTGCCAGTTTCCAAACTTGGTGAGCAACCGCATCTCCAGGATGAGCAGAAAACCCTTCTGGCAAAGTGCGGAAATAGGAGAACTCTTTAATTGCTTTTGCTATATCCCGTGCCTCATCAGCATCAACATTATGGACAAAGATCAGTTCGGCAGCAGCGGCGCGTTCTTCTTGAGTAAGTAAACGTAACTCGTATAAAACATCGCTGCCACGTGTAGTATAGTGCGATCGCGTTTCTTGCGATACTCCAAACTTTTCCAAAGAATTGTAAACTTGAGAACCAACAACCACCTGGTTTTGTTGAATCGGCTCAAATCCAGTCGCCTCAAAAATTTCTTGGGGGTTGTAACCGATTTTTAGCAACGAGGCGATCGCGGCTCCCCATTCCACCCAGTTGCCTTGTTTTTGCCTCAGCTTTCGGAGTAACTCTTGTGCTACATCGTTTGTAGCATTATCTTCGGGATTCTGAGTGTTGGGTGGTAGATCAGTCATAATCGGAGTGCAAGCTTCAACTTGAGAGGTTAATTAACACCTCATGAGCAAGTATTATTCTAATCTATACCCAGACCTACACCTCATCCACGATCAAAACTGCCATAGTTTTGCTGATTTAGTTAGTTTTTCTAGTGGAACATTTTTTCAGATATTTGGGCAGATAAATTTCCTCTGTAGCGTTCACTATTAGCGTTCTCAAATATGCAAAATAACTCCGTATAAACCCTTGGCGATTTTCGGCTATTCTCAACTAAACTTGGTATGGAATATAACAAGAGAGTGAATATTTAAAGGAAAATCTTATGGATAAACCCAATCTCGAAATTGATAAAGTCCAATCTCAAGTTATGACTCTCGAACGACCAAAAAAGCTGAAAATACTGGTAGTTGACGATGAGCCAGATAATCTCGATTTACTTTATCGCACATTTCGACGTGACTTTAATGTTCTGAAAGCTGATAGTGGGGTGAACGCTCTACAAGTTTTGGCAGCAGAAGGGGAGGTAGCAGTGATTATCTCCGATCAACGGATGCCAGAAATGAAAGGGACTGAATTTCTCAGCAAAACTGTACCTCAGTTTCCCGATACAGTAAGAATAATTCTCACTGGATTTACTGATATAGAAGACTTGGTAGAAGCAATTAATGCCGGACAAGTTTACAAATATATCACCAAGCCTTGGGACCCAGGGGAACTGAAGGCAGTGGTGCAAAGAGCAGCCGAAACCTACGACTTGCTCAAGCAACGTACAGAAGAATTACGCCGCGCTCATGCTCAAATGGCGTTGCTGAGTGTTTTGGTACAGGTAACTCAAGCCGCTTCTAGCTTAGAAGAAACTCTCGCTCCCATTGCTAGGGCTGTGAGTGAAACTTTTGGGGCAGACGGCTGTATTTTACAACTTACAGATGGAAATACTCTAATTGCAACTCAAGGAACTTACAGCTATACAGGTACAATAGAAAATTGGCTATCCCTTGACCCACTAACCAGGGAAGCGATCGCCACGGGACAAATGCAAGTTTCCTTAAATGTACTTAAAGACACTAAATTAGTTGATGCGATTCACTACCAAAATACCGGCGTGCAAGCACACTTAGTCATCCCAATTAGCTACCGCAATCAACTTTTAGGTGTATTGTCGCTACAGTGGAAACAACCTTGCACTTTGCGAGAAGATGAATTAGTGCTAATTAATTTATCAGCGCAACTGGTGGCGATCGCTCTGACTAGTAGTCACTCTCATTAAGGTATTGTGTAGTTGTCATTAGTCATTTGTCCTTTATCCTTGGCAAATGACGAATGACTAGTGACCAATGACTTATTGACCAATGACTAACGAAATTCAGTCCATTTTTAACCGTATTGCTCCAGTTTATGACCAGTTGAACGATTGGTTGAGTCTGGGACAGCATCGAATCTGGAAGGAAATGGCAGTAAAATGGAGTGCAGCTAAACCAGGAGATACTGCATTAGATTTGTGTTGCGGTAGTGGTGATTTAGCTTTACGTTTGGCACGGCGTATCGGAGCAACAGGACAGGTGTATGGAGTGGATTTTTCCCCAAACCTGCTAGAAAAGGCTAAAGAACGCTCACATTCGCAGTACCCGCAACCTGCTATCAGCTGGGTAGAAGCTGATGTCCTCAATTTACCCTTTGACGACAACCAATTTGATGCCGCAACAATGGGCTATGGTTTAAGAAATGTTAAAGATATTCCCCGCAGTCTCCAAGAGTTATACCGGGTTTTGAAGCCGGGAGCTAAAGCCGCAATTTTAGACTTTCATCGACCGAGTAATCCTCAGCTACGCGCCTTTCAACAGTGGTATCTAGACGGTTTTGTGGTACCAGTTGCCAATTATTTAGGCTTAAAAGAAGAATATGCTTACATCAGTCCCAGCTTAGATCGCTTTCCCATCGGTAAAGAGCAAATAGAGTTAGCTCATCAAGTTGGTTTTGCAGTTGCCACACACTACCCCATTGCGAACGGTATGATGGGAGTGCTAGTGCTTAGTAAGTTAGGAGTTATTAGTTAAAAGTTATGAATTATGAGTAGTGATAAATTCTCATTTAAGATTTATCATTCCTAACTCTTAACTCTTGTACAGACGCGATTAATCGCGTCTGTACTGTTAACTCCTAACTCCTAACTTTAAATTCCTAACTTTTTTAATTCTTCCCTTGGACTGGTCTCATCTTTGGCTTTATGTGTCTCCCCCGGTACTGGGTGGAATTATTGGCTATTTCACAAATGATATAGCCATCAAAATGTTGTTCCGTCCTTACCGAGCAATTTATATCGGTGGACGAAGAGTACCCTTCACCCCTGGATTGATTCCCCGCAACCAGGAACGTCTGGCTTTGAACATTTCTAAGACAATCATGGGGTCACTTTTGACACCGCAAGAATTGCAAAATCTGGCGCGGCGTTTGTTGCAAACAGAACGCGTGCAATCAGCAATTCTTTGGTTGTTGCGGTTAGCAATTGAACAAATAAAAACAGATAAAAACGAGAAAAGTGCCAAAATTGTAGCGGGAATTTTGCGGGATTTACTAGGAGAATCTTTGCCACGATTGCTTAAGGTTTTAGCGCGGCGTGAAGATTTTTTAGAAGCGCAGATCAATCAAATTTTTGACCAGATATTGCTAGAATTTCAACTTAGTGAAGAACAAGCTACACGGCTTGCTGATTGGTTGTTGCAAGTAGTTTTACCGCCGGATCTTTTACGCCAAACGATAGTTGATTTTTTGACAGATCGCACGATTCAAATTATCGATGAAGGCTTCCGCGAAAAAACCAGTGGAACTTATTGGGTAGTCGCAAATTTGTTTGGCTTACGTAATACTCTTACACGGCTACGAACTTTTTGTTTGGATGAAAAAGAGGTTGCTAATACTCGCTTGCAGGAATTGACTCAAGATTTGCAAATGCGCGATCGCATTCGGAAATTACTGCAAAATTTATCATTACAAAACTTGCCAATGGGTACGGTTCGTCAACTCCGAAAAACCACCCGCGAAAGTGTCCGCCATTACCTGCAAAATAGTGGCAGCGATTTTTTACAAGGATTAACTGATTCTGTTGATTGGGAAAATATTGCTGTAGTCTTGCTGAATCGTGTTAGTACTTCACCAGTTGTCAGTACTTCTTTAGAAGTCATGAGTCAAGAATTAGCTCTAATTTTAGAGAAGTATTTGGAAAAAGATTTAGAAGCAATTGTGTCGCAAGCAATTCCGATTTTGTCAATAGATCAAGTGATAGTCGATCGTGTCAAATCAACTTCACCTGCTGATTTAGAAGCTGCAATTGAGGGAATTGTCAAAAATGAATTGCAGGCGATTGTAACTTTAGGTGGTGTTTTAGGTTTTGTTGTTGGGTTATTCCAAACAGCGTTTTTAGTTTTAAGTCAATATTAATTTGTCTGTAAATTTGTATTACATTAGAGTTGCAAGTTCTGCCGATTTTGAAATGAGTGAAATTGAGCGATCGCTTAACTCAAAATCTGCGTCAAATCCAGCACAAATCCAGGCAATACATCCTCTCCTGATAAGCTAGTAGGCGATTGCAAAACCTCAATATCCTGTCCTGGACGGTAAATTTCTACCTGTTGGTTTTGCGGATCGATCAGCCATCCTAAACGCACACCGTTGTCAATGTATTCCTGCATTTTTTCTTGCACTGTCTTTAAGCTGTCTGAAGCAGAGCGTAATTCTACCGCCAAATCTGGAGCGAGTGGTAGGAATTTGTCGGGGTCTGGATTCAGGGCTTCTAATCGCTCTCGGCTGACCCAAGATGCATCTGGAGAGCGATTTGCACCATTGGGGAGTTTAAAACCCGTTGAAGAGTCAAAAGTTAAACCTGTGCCATCAGCGTCAGCCCAATTACCTAAGCGCTGTGTCAATCTACTATTTCGATTTCCACTTTCCCATCCAGTTGGTGGCATGATAATTAATTCTCCCTCTGCTGTGCGCTCAAGTCGCAAATCTCGATTATTCTGACACAGTTGGAAGAACTGCTCATCTGTTAGTTCAATGGTGGGGCTAAGGTTCAGAATCAGGGCAGTCATAATTGCCTCTTAATCTTGCTAACTGTAGCGTAGCACTTGGTTGACATACTAGGTTATCTATTTATCGAGATGAGGTTTTAGCTCAGTATATAAATTGGAATAAATTTTATAAAAGAGTAAAATCAATTTTTATCAATCACCGCAAGGTGTGCAGATAGTTCATCTTCTTCAGGGTTCGGTGTACAGTTCTGGTAAACGGTGAGTCAGCATCGGTGAGATGGTCACAAACCAACCAGCAGGGATGCAATAACCTGCATACTCAATATCTTTAAGGACGCCACGATTATAGGCATACACTGGCGGATACAGCCTTTCTGCTTCTTTGAGGACGTTGGTTAAATCTGGAAGTTGTTTGAGATGGGACAGGTTAAGGGGATTATTTCCCACAACTGCTAATTGTTCTTTACGCAGTTGCTCTCGCCATTCTGGATGATTACCTAATTCAAAAATTACCCAACTCAGCAAAGAGGCTGTCGTCTCATGTCCAGCAAATAGTAATAATAGTGCCTCGTTGATTATCTGTGCTTCGCTCAACTTATTGCCGTCTTCATCAACAGCTACTAGCAGCAATCCTAAAACATCTTTTGATTCTTCTAAGTTACCTTGCTCGATACGCTGTGCGATTTCTTGACGCAAGAAAGCTACTAACTTACCCCTAGCATTTTGACCGCGACCATATAAAGTAAAAGGGACATTCAATTTGAATATCGCCATACTGCTCTCTAGCAGTTGTGTAAACCACTGACTAGTTTGCTCAACTTCGCTCTTGTTCTGACTTCCCAAAAACAGGCGAGTCGCAACCATTAGGGTAAGCTGACGGAAACTAGAATTTAAGGAAATCGTTCCCCGTCCCCAATCTTTGAGGAAGTCTTGCACGATGTTTTGGATGGTGTCGAAATATGTAGCGATCGCTTTGCCGTGAAATGCTGGATACATTAAACGACGAGTTAGGCGATGTTCTTCCCCATCTTGTAATAAGATATTATTGCCAAATGTTGATTCTAAGAAATACCACCCAATCCGCGACGACATATTTTCCGCCTGTTCCACCAGCACCAGGCGATTAGCATCAGGGCCAATTAAATAAGCACGTTTACGCCCCATAACGCTCGTTTTAAAAACTGAACCATGCTGCTGGAATCTTCGCCATAGATACAGTTCTAAATCCCGAAATATTTCTAAAGTCTCCCCCAAGATAGGCAAGCCATAACTACCAGGCATTTCCTCGACGGATTTTAGTTGCCGCATATTTGAGTACCTCCAGCAGTAATTAGCTACAATTTAATTGTAAAGCGCAGTTAGACTTTGCAAATCTAAACTACCAATTGTGGTAGAGTTTTTCTGCGTAGAACATAATCTCTTCATTTGGCAATCTTATTTTTGGTTTTTGCCGAGGATACAAACTTTCAACTGTACCTGTACCCCGTTCAATAACTGTAGATACTGCTTGTAAAACTGAGTTTTTAAACAGGAATTTTATTAAAGATTGACGACTTTGGCATACATAAAAATAAATGTCTTGGTAAGTTTTTTGTTAAGGATAGTAATTCTGCCTTACCTTGAAGCTATGGTGGAAAGTTCTTCAATCAGTTGATTTAGACTTATGCCTTTGGCTTGATCAAGTTATTTTAATCTATTGTGTTTTTTCTCTGGTAAACGAATAGTTAAAGTAGCTATTTTTGTCTAATTCCTAATAAATTATTCGGTTTTTAAAATTGATAAGTTAGGGAATAACAATTCAACATTTTGGAAACCTTTCATTTACGAATTCCGCCCAGTGCTACTAGCCTTCAACTTCGGATAAGCAATCCGTTTGTGATGAAATTGCTCCCAAACATCCACAAATATCTGGGCAATTTGTGACATTTCTTCTCGCGTTAGTCCTGAATCTACAAGTTGATTGTCTTGCCACTTGGCACGCAGGATATTATTTAGCATTGCTAAAGCTTGTTCTGTGGAGACATCTTTAACCGATCGCTTTTCTCCCACAGATTTAGCCGATACTTGCAGCGATCGCAGCGCCGCCTCACAAGAATCTGCTAACATGACAATTCCGGTTTCCCGTGATTGGGGAATTGGCCCATCGTAACGAAAATCTGCGTCGTCTACAGTTAAACTTGGATCTGACTGAGCCATTTGCTGGGCTTGGTGATGGAAATAAGCAATCAGCATCGTTCCCTGATGCTCTGGAATAAAAGCTTGAATCGCCGTAGGTAAAAGGTGTTTACGCGCCATTACCAACCCTTCACTTACGTGCTTTTTGATAATTTCTGCACTCTTCCAAGGATCTTTAATCTCTGTATCGTGTTTATTCGGCCCCCCCATTTGATTTTCAATAAAGCCAAGAGGGTCGTGCATTTTGCCAATATCGTGATATAATGTTCCAGCCCTGACTAGTTCAACATTGCATCCTAATTCTTTGGCAGCAGCTTCAGCAAGAGTGGCTACAAGCAGTGTATGTTGAAAAGTTCCGGGAGTTTCAGTAGCAAGTCGTTTTAATAAAGGGCGGTTAGGGTTCGCCAGTTCTGCTAGGCGAATTGGGGTAACTAAATCAAAAACTTTTTCTAGATAAGGACTCAAACCCAAGGCGATAACACTCCAGCCTAAGCCGGATAAAGCAAATAATCCCGCTTCTTGGAAGACAATATACCAAGTTGAACCAAATACTTGACCAATTAAGATTTTAACAAACAGGTAAATGCCACCTTGAGTTAAGGCGATCGCAACGCCTAATAATGCCAATTCTTCACGCGATCGCAATCGTTGGGCAATATAACTACCTAATATTCCTCCTCCGACACCAGCTAAAAGCGCAGCCTTGCTCATATCCAAACTAATGCCTAATATCGGCCACAGCAGGCCGACAACTGTCAACCCCAAGGTGGGGCCGTAAAAGCTTCCTAACAATAAACCAAGGGCGCTCCAGGTGGTATAGGGCAATCCGATGACGATTACTCCAGGCACACTCAGAGTTAGCAGTAATACTAACAGGCGATCGCGTTGTCGCAATTCGTAATCAATATGGCGTTCTACCCAGACAAAAATACCAATAGCGATCGCAATAATGCCTCCTAACTTCACCAACTCCTGCCACTTTACCTCCCGGCGAATCAGGCGATAATGCTCCAGCACCTCAAAGTCCCATGCAGTAATCTGCGCTCCTCTTTTGACAATCACCTCACCATGCCGTACCTTCACCATCACAGGTGGCACAACAGCCGCAGCCTTTTGAGCATTTTGTCTAGTTTGTTCTTCATCTTTTTGCAGATTCGGCTTGAGTACAGCTAACAACAGATTCTTTGCCAAAGTTTCAGCAGATTCTGGTACAAAGGTCTGTAATTGTAAACTCACCGCATCCTGTAAGATATTTTTTGGTAGTCCCTGTGGAATCCCTTGGGTGAGAATCCGTTCTGTACTCTGATGGATTCCCCATTGTGTTTTTTCCCATTCCACATCTGACAAATCTAAAAGTAGAGATTCCTCGTATACTGCTTCTGCACCAACAGTCTCTAACTGTAGAAGTTTGGCAGTGGCTTGGGTATATCTTTGGCGTGTTTGAGAAATTTTGCCAATTAGTAAAGACAAGTTTTTCTCAGAAGTTGTGAGACGGTAAGATTCTAGTTCTGCTACTCCTTGAGTAAAATCAGTGTTTTGAGAAAAATCTACTGGCTCTGTCTTTTTTGAACTCTGGGAATCAGATTTGGATGTGATGCGCGGCTGGCGTTTCTGATTGGATGAAGCGGTAGTTTGTTCGATTCCCTTCTTCTGCTGATTGTTACTATTTTCTACAGCCGATAGCAGTGCTTGCCATTCCAAGTCAGGACAAGAGCGGAGGTAACGTTGGCTAGAAATGGATAAAACTACAGGATCGAAAAAAGGAAAAGCTCCAGCAACAGCGCGAATTTCGTTGCCATCATCTAGAAGTTGTTGCAAATTTTCGTTAATTTTTTCGTTGATTCGCGCATCAAGCATCAACACCTGTAAGGAGCTTGTGCTGACGGCTTTGCGCTCGGCTTCAGTTTTTTTCCGATCTTCGATGCTAGCTGTGTAAGGCGCTGTAATCGTTTGGGGCGCGGGATGTCCTACTTGGAGTTGAGTCTGATTGTATAATTTATGACCAATAATCCCTGTAAGGGACACTACAGCGATCGCCAAAATCACCGAGTAACGCTGTTTATATGCCCAATCTAAACCGACTGTACAAATACTACTCTTAATCTTGACAGATTTTGCCTTTGACCTTAGCGCTCTTTCTTGTTTTCGGCGTTCGCTTTTCTCATTGGTTTTTGATAAAAATAGGAATACATTCTTGAGCATAGTCCTTAGAAGTTCCCTTCTATGGGTTTTACCTTTGGGACTTCTTATTAACTTTCCTTTACGGCGTAGTGTTTTGTACTGTCGCCGCCAGTGAGTCAATTGCTGGTTCAAGAACTGCAAAAATTGATGCATTTTCATTATCTCTACCTGCAATTGCCGACTTTGATAGCTCAAAAAAGACAATCATCAGGAAAGTTCGATCTGCGGCTGCAACTTGGTAGCGGGGGCTTTTTTATTGCTGATTTACCACAATAGCTAGCTACAAAATCAGTCCGAGGGTTTACTGAAAAATTCTAGTATATGAGATTAATACACGGTGGCGGAAGTTTACCTACTTTTAACCCCTTATCTGGTTAATTTAAGATTAACGCGACCGAATAACGCGAGGAGCTGCGTAAACTGAAAGCAAAGCCACCTCACATCCCTCCTCTGTTAACTCTTTTGGGTTTAAGGTAAGATTATACACTCCTGACCACACCCCCACAAATGCATCGGTCAATTCTAACACTTGGGAAAAGCTAGTTAATCCCCATACTGGAGAATTCCTCTGCAAGAGCAATTGCCAATTTACGGGAATTCCACCTATCCCGTTATATGCTCCCGACAAAGCACCAGTAATTGCACCTGTAGCCTGTGAATTTAGAAGCGTAGCACCTTGCAGTTGATAATTGTGATTGTGAGTAGCCTGTAAAACTGTTAGGCGAAAGTCTTCTAAGGTACTCAAAAAGCAGTAAAATGCCATAGCAATACTGTTACTGAGTTTTTCTTCCTTAGCAAACTCGGCTTGGGCTGTTGATAATCCAGCCCCTTGCTCTAATAAAGTCTGGACTCTTAATAATTTTTTTGGTATTGATGTCGGTGTTTCTCCGATAAAAGAAATTGTTTGTGGGATAAGAGTTAGAGGGTCAAGTTTTTCAGTTAGGGCAAGAGCGATCGCATATCCTACTGCTAGTGTTCCATCCCTGATTACTGGGTCATCCTCCCAGATTTTCAGCACACGCAGCAAGTTTTGTCGGAGCTTAATCGGATTTTCGTGAAAAAAAAGTGCTACTGGTAATGTGGCAATAATTATTTTTATCGAGATGTCATCAGTTGGGACTAAATGAGGAGATTCTTCTTGCTGACGCTCTATCCAATCATCTAAATCTAATCTACCCAAGGCAATCAAACTCTGGATACCCAGAATTGCTACTCTGCCTAAATCTGGGTAACTCTCAAACTGTACTTTACCACTAGGAGCTAAACTTCCTCCCAGGAATGCCCCAAGTAAAGTTCCTTTAAACCGACTTATAGGAGAGTAACGCATAAATTATGTAGTTAAAAGTGAGGAGTTAATGAAATATTACTAATTCCTAACTTTACTACCAACTCCTAACTCCTAACTCCTAACTCCTAACTCTTAAATGTTCTATCAAAGCTTGTAAGCCCAATAAGTAACTTTGAACGCCAAAACCACTTATTTGCCCGATCGCAACTGGGGCGATATAAGAATGATGGCGAAATTCTTCCCGGCGGTAAATATTACTCAGATGTACTTCCACTGTGGGCAAGTTAACAGCAGCGATCGCATCTCGCAAGGCCACACTTGTATGGGTGTACGCTCCTGCATTAATCAGAATTCCCTGATGTTGCCCTAACGCGCCATGAATACTATCTACCAAAATTCCTTCATGATTTGACTGCAAAGGAAAAACTTTCGCCTGTAATTTGAATGCTTCTTCTTCTAACAGGCGGTTAATTTCAGCTAGTGTCAACGAACCATAAATTCCTGGTTCTCGCTGTCCTAGCAAATTTAAGTTTGGCCCGTGCAGTGCCAGAATACTTAAGGGTTGTAACGCCGAGTTTACCACTGTGGGGTTAGTGGCGACGGCGCGAGCGATCGTTCACAGGAATCGGAATCAGTTCCGGTTCCGGTTCAGCCTCTGGCCCTAATAGGCTTTCAATTAACCTACGAGCTAATTCCTTAAGCTTTTCCAGCACCTTTTCTATATAGTCCATGAACCGATCGCTCCTGAGATACTACCTCAATTTTTGATTAACAGGTACGCAGAAAAAAACATACTTTCGCACCTCTGGCTTCCAATCGGGCTGATACACAATCTTGCATTTGGGCCCGCATTTGGGACATAAGCCACTTCTAAAATTTAGCGTTGTGTTTTCCCTTACTTTTTAGAGTATCACACTTGAACCTAATGAACTGTATCCTATCAAGGATGGATATCAAGGGTCAAGAGTTAAAAATCGGACTTTAGATAGACTATTGAGTAGGAATTTTAGATTTTAGATTTTGGATTAAGAGAATTTTGAGATTCATGCCTTGCCCGTTATGGGCGAAATAAATCTCAAAGACACGCCTTTGTCGCTAACGCTACGCTAGCGTAAATCTAAAATCCAAAATTGTTTGACTTAGCACTAGCCTTCTGTACTTTTTTTCTTTGCAGCGGTTGTTGATGATTTCGCAGTTGACTTAGATTTGGAAGTCGTTGATTTACTCGTTTTGCGAGTCGATTTTCCGGTCGATGTCTTAGCTGCCAACAAGTTCAGCGCCGCCGCCAGGGTTACATCTTCTACCGTTTGACCTTCTGGGATACTGACATTAGTTTTGCCATGCTTGATGTAAGGGCCATAGGGACCATCGTAGATGTTAATTGTTTCTCCATCTTCTGGATGCGTACCTAATTCGCGTAAGGCTGCCTTTGACTTGCTGTTGGTGGAACTGCGCCCCTTTTTGGGTTCGGATAATAGTTCCAATGCACGTTCTAGGTTAATTGTCAATACGTTATCAGCAGCTTTCAGAGAGCGGTAGTCTTTCCCCTCCTTACCCTGGTCATGAACCACATAAGGGCCAAAGCGTCCCAAACTTGCTTGAATTTTGCCGCCAGTAACTGGATGAACTCCTAATGTCCGAGGTAGTGCCAATAGACCAACAGCCATTTCTAGGGTAACGGTTTCTGGGGTAACACCTTTGGGTAGGGAGGCTTGTTTCGGTTTGGGGTTTTCGTCGGTTTTGTCACCCAATTGCACATAAGGCCCGTAAGCACCAATTTTCACATAAATCGGTTCGCCAGTTTCGGGATGGCGGCCTACCTGGTCAGGGCCTGTGATTTTTTGCCGCAGCAATACTTCTACCTGTTTGGGGTCGAGGTCGGCTGGTGTCAAGTCTTTGGGAATTGAGGCGGTGATCACCCCCTCACCGTTTTCGACTTCAATGTATGGGCCATATTTTCCAATGCGGACTTTGGCATCTAAATTTTCAAGTTCTACAGTCCTAGCTTTGGTGGCATCAATCTGACTTTCCTGCTCTTTTACCAGCGTTTCCAGTCCTTTGTCTCCCAGATAGAATTGCTGCAAGTAGGGTAGCCATTTCGCTTCACCTGTGGCAATATCATCGAGAGTTTGCTCCATCTTCGAGGTAAAACTGGGATCGACAACATCCGGGAAATGTTTTTCCAGCAAGTCGGTGACTGCAAAAGCGGTGAAGGTAGGAATAAGAGCGTTACTTACTAAATGGGCATAACCTTTGTCGATGATGGTGCCAATGATGCTGGCGTAAGTACTGGGACGACCGATACCTTCGCTTTCTAAGGTTTTCACTAAAGTTGCTTCGGTGTATCTAGCTGGCGGTTGGGTTTCGTGTCCAACTGCTTCCAGTTCTGTACAATCGGGGCGATCGCCCACTTTCAGATTTGGTAAAATAACTTCCTGGTCTTCCAGTGCTGCTTCTGGGTCGTCTGAACCTTCAACGTAGGCACGTAAGTATCCGGGAAATTCAATCCGTTTGCCAGAAGAACGGAATCCAGCATCCTCGACTTGCAATTGCACGGTAATTTGAGTTTGCCGGGAATCAGCCATTTGACAAGCAACAGTCCGCTTCCAAATCAAATCGTAAACGGCAAGTTCTCGACCGCCCAAACCAGTTTCTTGGGGGGTGCGGAAGGTGCTACCCGCTGGACGAATTGCTTCGTGCGCCTCTTGTGCGCCTTTGGATTTGGTGGTGTATTGCCGGGGTTGGGGACTGAGGTATTGTTGACCGTAGAGCTTTTCTACACAACTGCGAGCAGCTGCGATCGCTTGGTCTGACAAATGCACCGAATCTGTCCGCATATAGGTAATATACCCTTGCTCGTACAAATTCTGGGCAACCCGCATTGTGTCACGGGCTGAGAGACGCAGTTTCCGGTTAGATTCTTGTTGCAACGTCGAAGTGGTGAACGGTGGCGACGGTTTGCGCGTGACTGGGCGTTCTTCGATGTCGTTAACATTCCAGGTTTTCCCAGTTAGGCGTTCCTTGAGGGCTACCGCTTGTTCAACGTTTAGCAACAAGACATTACGACCTGCGGTAATTTGTCCGGTTGCGGCATCAAAATCGCTGCCGTTAGCAATTTTGGTTCCTCCCAGTGTTACCAACTGGGCAGCAAAGGGGGTTTTTTCCTTTGACAAACTAGCTTTCAAATCCCAGTATGTACCCTCATGGAAAGCGCGGCGTTGGCGTTCCCTAGTAACTAAAAGCCTCACAGCTACAGATTGTACCCGCCCAGCAGATAATCCCCAGGCGATTTTTTTCCATAGCAGGGGAGACAGGGTATAGCCGACAAGCCGATCTAAAATCCGCCGCGTTTCTTGGGCGCGAACCAACTGCTCATCAATATTGCGGCAGTCTTTCAGAGCTTTTTTGATCGCCTCTTGGGTAATTTCGTGAAACACCATCCGCTTAGTCGGAACTTTCGGCTTCAGTAGTTGGTATAAATGCCAACTAATGCTTTCACCTTCCCGGTCTTCGTCTGTTGCCAGAATCAGTTCATCTACATCCTTGAGGGCATCTTTGAGCTGGGTAACAATTTTCTTTTTGTCTTTCGGGACAACATATACCGGTTCAAAGTCGGCGTCCACATTTACCCCTAGCTGTGCCCATGATTCCCCTTTGACGGCAGCGGGAATTTCACTAGCCGACTGGGGTAGGTCACGCACATGACCCATAGACGCCTCCACCCGATAGCCTGCTGGCAGGTAGTTGCGAATGGTACGAGCTTTGGTTGGAGATTCGACGATGACGAGAGTTGACATGGAAATTTCAATAAAAAGAAGAGCTACTAAGCTAAACAGTCAAATTGAGGTAACTTTTACAAATTGTCAAGATAAATGGTCACGCTTAGGGCGGTGATTTAATCCTCACATAAACTGCCTGTTTGGGAGAAAATCCGCTGAACTTAATGCCCAGTCTGTCCCAGAGGATAAATGAGGATACGCTGGGTCTGAATTTCCAGCTATTTCAATCTTTAACTTATCTAACGCATAATTGGCGACTACAGTTTTCAAAATATTCTTTAATTGGGAAATTGGGCATGGGGCATGGGGCATTGGGCATGGAAGATGAGAAAGCAAGGAACAGGGAGACAAGGTGACTTGAGTGAGTACTTATAACAAGTCTTTCTCCTTATCCTTCCTCTTCACAATGCCCAATGACCCATGCCCCATGCCCAATGCCCCACTTTAATAAAGCTTGTGCCAAAATTAAACCAAACTTGAGAGGAAAAGCGAAGTAGCATTTATACCTATATCAGGAAAGCAAAACTATGCAACCAATTCGTCAGGGTGATGTTATTTTACTACCTGTGCAACAGGTTGAAGGACAAAAAATACCTCACTTAACTTTGGCAGAAGGCGAAGTTACGGGGCATAAGCATCGCATTACTGAGGGAAACGCCGAATTATACGAGAAAGATAGCACACTTTATTTACGTGTGTTTTCAGAGTCGGCATTGCTTGCCCATGAGGAGCATAAAGCTATTTCTATTCCCCAAGGTGATTGGATAGTGAAAATTCAACGGGAATACGAGCCTGAAGGTTGGCGATATGTCGCTGATTGAAAAGTTAACGCCTGAGCAAGAGGCTTTGATTCCAGTTTATCGGGAGAAGTGGAGAGCGATCGCGCTTTCAACTGAGCGGATTGATCGTGAAAAAGCGGCCAAGGTGGTAAAAGCTGCTTATGTATTTGTGGGATTATCTAAGCCTGAGATTTTATTTTTTGATAGTCCCTATGCTGCTTGGGCTGCTATTAATGGTGGCTTGAAGAGCAAATTGGAATATAAGTTATATCAAGGATTATGGAAGTTAATTTTTGGTTTGCGTGAGATATATCAACACCTACATATAGAAATTATTAATAAATTAAGTGCAGAATTTTCTAGCGATGCTTATATTTTATTAAGGCAAGATTCATTGTATTTAGGTATACCTTTAATAAATGAATTAGATGATACAGAGCAAGATGTAGCATCATTAGTAGATTGCTGTATTTCCCCTACAAAAATCCTTCTTAATGGAATTGATAAGGATTTTTGTATTTCAGTGTTAAATTGTACTCATAACTCAAGAAAATGGAATTTATTTCAGGCGATAATTAAGGATTGTGGTTGGATTTTTACATTTGAAAAAATTTGTATAGTATGCGATCGCCCCCTTCACCTGCGCTTCGACAATCAAAATCGCCTCCACGCGGAAGGCGAACCCGCAATAGAGTATGCCGATGGATTTAGCCTTTACTTCTATCACGATGTAACCTTACCTGAAAAATATGGTAAGGTCCACCCTGAACAATGGCAATCTCAATGGCTTTTATCAGAGGAAAACGCAGAGCTACGGCGAGTACTAATTCAGGGTATCGGTTACGCTAGAATTTGCGAAGAATTGCAAGCTATTGAATTAGATAATTGGCATGAATATACACTATTAGGAATTGATAACAATGTGGATATCGAGCCGATTTATTTATTAAAAATGACTTGCCCTAGTACAGGGTTTATTCACGCCTTGCGAGTTCCACCAAATATGAACTCAGCGCGTGAAGCAATTAGCTGGGTAAATTGGGGTGTAGATCCAGAAGAATTTGGTGTGCAAACATAATTACTTAAAGTACTTCCCCATTTAGAAATTGTTCAAGTAGATGAAAGTTTTTGATTAGTAAAAATGATTCACACGCTAACACCTGAGCAAGAGGCTTTGATTCCAATTTATCGGGAGAAGTGGAGAGCGATCGCTAAATTTCAAGGTAATGACAATCCATTCATGCTAGATGTCACATTAGCAGAAAGGACATACTATAAATTCTTAAATGCAGTAACTTGAGAGTTAATTATTTATTTTTGAGTAGTACAGTGAAGATACTACCATTTGGATAATTATCTTCGATGGTAATTGTACCAGAATGTGCCTCGATCGCCATTTTGCAGAAAGCCAATCCTAAACCAATTTGCGAAACTTCTGGTATCGAAGTTCCAATTTCATACTTCTCGAAAATGATTTGTCGTAACTCCAGACTTACTCCCGAACCAGAATCAGCGACTTGCACTTTTACACCGCCTGCTGCTAAATACTCTCCCCGTAGGGTAACTTGAGACTTGGACGGGGAGAACTTAATGGCATTGGAGAGCAAATTATCCAGCACTCGACGAAAGATAACTGCATCTATTGCAACAATGCCACCAGGTTCGGGTAGTTCGCGTATCAGAGTCAGGTTCTTTTGATTTGCGATCGCCTCAATACCTGCTAATGCTGACATACACAGCGTACAAAGGTCTACTTCTGTGTAATTGAGAACCATTTTCCCAGATTCCAGCTTTGCCATAATCAGCAAGCTATCGATTAACGATTGTAGTTGTTGTCCAGCAACTAAAATTTGATTGACTTTTCCTTGATGCTATTCAAATGACAAACCTTGCAACCGTAGAATCTCTGCGCCTAAAACAATACTGGTAAGTGGATTTCGCAAATCGTGTACAATCATATTTACCATGTCTTCTCGCAGTTTTAGCAATACTTGCATGTTGTCGTATTGCTGTTTAATCCGCAACATGGAATGAACTCTAGCTCGTAATTCCACACCATTGACGGGTTTACTAATAAAGTCATCTGCACCCGTCGCCAGACATCGAGCCAAATCCTCTTTATCGGTTAATGCTGTCACCATAATAATCGGCACTGCTTGCCATTGTGGATTGGCTTTGATGCGTCGGCAGACTTCCATCCCATCAAGATCGGGCATCATCACATCTAATAAAATCAGATCGGGCTGAAAACTGTTGAGGCGGTTTAGAGCTTGTTGACCACTAGGAGCGTAGTATAGCTGGTAGTTTTCACCATCCAGCAAGGTTTCAATTACATCAAAGTTATCGGGTTCATCATCGATTACTAAAATAGAGAGTTGATTATCCATCGAGAATTTCCGTTACCTTCCTAAAAGTTATTGAATTGTGGTTACAAGCTGTTTAAGTTTTACGGGTTTGGTCAAATATTCGTTAGCTCCAGCTGCAAAACTTGTTTCGCGATCGCCGGGCATAGCTAACGCCGTTAGTGCAATTATGGGAATATGCACAAATTGTGATTCTTTACGAATGTGGCGGATGGCTTCCAACCCATCCATTCCCGGCATTTGAATGTCCATCACAATTAAGTCAGGGCGTTGAACTCTGACAAGATCGATAGCTTGTTGTCCATTGTTTGCCAAAATGAGATGATACCCTCGACTTTCAAGATAGCCAGACATCGTATCAATATTTGCTTGATTATCTTCTGCCAACAAAATCAAAGGAGTTTCCAAAAAGACTTCTGGCAATACAATTAAATTTGGCGAGTTAGAACGGGCAGGATGTTGTAATTTCTCTATAGTTACCTGAAGTTGAGCGCGGGTAATGGGTTTGACCAGATATTCAAACGCTCCCTGAGCTAGTCCTTTGCTATGTTCATCCACAACTGAAATGATGATCGTTGGAATATCTTTGGTTTTTGGGTTGGTCTTGAGTTGATTTAGCACCTCCCAACCCGATAGATTCGGTAGTTGTAGATCGAGAATGATTAGAGCAGGTTGAACTCGCACCACCTCTTCTACGGCTCCTTCACCTTGGGGATAGATGATAGATTGCATTCCCATTTCGTTGAAATAACGAGTAATCTGATCGGCCGCCGCCACAGAATCTTCAATAATCACAACTTGAGCATTTTCAGCAATTAAGGGATAGCTAGGTAATGAAGTAGTTACCTGCGTCCTGAGAAGATTATCGCTGGTACGATAGGGAATGCGAACGGTAAAACAACTTCCCTTTCCAACTTCACTGCTAACTAAGACTCTTCCTCCATGTAGGGTAATAATCTTTTGTACCAGTGCCAAACCTAGACCAGTGCCACTGTACTGGCGGTTAAGGCTGCTGTCAAGCTGGATAAAAGGCTGAAACAGCTTGCCAATTTCTTCAGGGGCGATACCGATGCCGGTGTCAGTGATATAGAAGCAGAGATTTGGGAAAGATGAGGAAAACAAGGAAGAATTTACTTCCCCTTCTCCCCTGCTCCCCTGCCCCTCTGCCCCCTCCAGCCTGACTTCTAGCGTTACAGATCCCCATTCTGGCGTAAACTTGACAGCGTTACTTAACAGGTTGATCAGTACTTGATGCAGGCGGCGATCGTCTACTTGGATGCTGTCAATATTGTCAGAAATATGAATACTAAGACGAATACTTTTTTTCAAAGCCATCTGTTTGACAAAGGCGAGGCTGGCATCACAGAGGCTCCTAACAGAAACATCACTCAATTGCAGTTCCAGTTTGCCAGATTCGATTTTAGACAAATCTAGAATGTCGTTGATTAGTTCTAGTAAATGTCTGCCACTGCACTCAATAGTAGCGATCGCTTTTGCTTGTCTTTCATTAATGGAGCCGAATACACTTTCTTGTAAGCCCTCTGACATACCCAAAATCGCATTAAGAGGTGTTCGCAATTCATGGCTCATGTTTGCGAGAAATTCGTCTTTGAGGCGAGTGGCGCGGGCAAGTTCCATATTGGCGTTAGCAAGCTGCTCATTCGTTTGCCGCAATTGTGCTTCGGCTTGTTTGCGTTCTGTGATATCTTCGTGAGATACCACTACGCCAATCACCTCTTTGGCGCTATTGGTCAGGGGAATTTTATTAGTTCGTAGCCAGAGTTGTTCGCCATTAGCCCCTTCAAATGGCTCCTCATAGCCTAGCTTAGGTGTTCGAGTATTCATCACCATCTCATCGTCTGCACAGTAAAGGTGTGCCAACTTTGCCCAAGGTAATTCAAAATCGGTCTTGCCGATAATTTCATCGGCTGTCAGTTGAGAATGGTCGATAAATGCTGGATTACAGCCGAGAAAGCGTGATTGGCGGTCTTTCCAGAAAACACGTTGCGGAAATGTATCTAGTACAGTTTGCAGCATTTTACGTGATTCTTCCAGTTCTTGCGCGGTCTGTTTGCGTTCGCGGATATCAAACAGGGTGGTGCGGCTGTATAGATAGTTACCCTCTGCATCCTTGACAACAGTAGCGCTTACCAGCACTGGGAAAACTGTGCCATCTTTACAAATCATGTCAAATTCCACATCCTTCAACGAACCCTGCTTTTTGAAGTGAGGATAGTTTTGTGCGAAGGACAAGCGACTGGCTGGGGTGAAAAAATTCAGCAGGGGTTGACCAATCATTTCCTCATGCGTATAACCCAACCATTGCAGTTCAGTCTCGTTGACCTTGAGCAATCGGCCTTCGCTATCGAGGGAATGATAGCCACAGGGAGCATTATTATATAAATCTTCGACCTCATGGGCATATTTCGCCAATGCCTCTTGTGCCTCTTTTCGTTCGCTGATATCAGCGATCCGAACTAGATTCATGGTGCGTCCGGCTACAGTAATCGGCTTGGCTGCAATGTTTCCCCAGAAAATCTTACCCTGAAGAGTAATATATTCAATCTCTAGGCTCCAGAAACCTTTTGACTGCATATCTCTGACGATCGCATCCGTTTCGTTGGTAGTGAATGGCCGCAACTGGAGTGTCTGCCCATTGATATCGATCAATTCAGCGTTGTCAACCGCCTCAAACATTTCTACTGCCCGCCGATTGCAATCTAGGGTGAGCAGGGTTTGCGGATCGACTAGAAAAATGGCATCGGCAGATTCGTTAAAAATTGCTTCTCGCAAATCCCGATTGTGGATGAGTTCCTCTTCGGCTTGTTTGCGTTCGCTGATATCATAGTTAACCCCAATCATCTGTACAGGTTCACCCTGTTGGGCACGCTTGAGAATGCTGTAGCCTTTAAGATAACGAATTTCTCCACTTGGTTGAACGATGCGGAACTCGACATTATATTCTTGCTTTCCTAGCAAAACTTGCTCTATAGTTTCCAACATATAAGGGCGATCGTCTGGGTGCAGGCAGTTTAACCAAGCATCAAAAGAACCGTCAAAATCAGTGTTGCTCACTCCATACAGTTCGTACATCCGATCGTCCCAAATCTGCTTTGCTTGGACGAAATCATATTCCCAAATACCAAATCCTCCAGAACTGATAGCTATGGTTAGCCGTTCGGAGAGGTGATGCAACTGTTCTTCTGCTTGTTTGCGTTCGCGCAGCGCAGCTTGCTGTTCGCTGATATCTGTCAGCGTGCCGATGTAGCCAATAATGGTGTCGTTGGTGTTGATTTCAGGTAACACTTGGACATAGAACCAGTTGATGCTGCCATCTGGGCGTAGATGTCTGCCCTCACTCTGATAGAATTCCCTTGGATTAACATGTTCTTGCTCAAATTTTAGAGACCATTCCCTGCCCAAACGCTCGGCGTCTTCTGGGTGCAAAGCCTGTAGCCAACCTATCCCCAATGCTGCCTGTGTTGGTCTACCAGTCATCTCACTCGAGCGATCGTTAGCATAGATGCAGTTACCAAAGGCATCCAGTCGGAAAATAGCTACAGGAGCAGCTTCTGCCAAATTTGCATAACGGAGTTCGCTGTCTCGCAGGGCTGTCTCTATTTGTTTTTGCTGGGTAATATCTTTGGCAATACCCAGAAAGCCGATATTGTTTCCTTCTAGATCCTGGAGAATTTTTACTGACAGAAATACAGGGAACCGAGAGCCATCTTTACGAATGTAAGTCCATTCGTTTTCATAGGTATTTCCGTCTTGAGTGACGATAGTAAAAAATTCCCTACCAGGTGCAATTTCCCTACCCAATTTCAACGAGAGTTCTGCTGCTCGTTGTTTGAGTTCATCTGGGTCGTGAAATGTAGTTGGATTTATTTGCCGAACAACTTCATCTGCTGTGTAGCCCAACATTTTCTGAGCAGCTGCGTTGAAGGTTTGAATGCCATTTGAGTTATTAGAAATAATGGCATAGTCAGTACCATCTAAAATAGCTTGTTGCAAATTAGCGATCGCTAACAATTGAGCTTCTGCCTGTTTGCGTTGTGTAATGTTAATATGGCAACCAATCATCCGCAGGGGATTGCCGTCTCGATCCCACGCAATAACGCGACCGGAACAAATGACCCAAACGGTAGAACCATTTTTATGTCTATATCTCACCTCATTATAAAAGGGGATTTGTCCGCGACTTTGGACGTGTTGCTCAAAAAGTTCCAGAACACCTGGTAAATCCTCTGGAAAAATCAGGCGTTGCCAACTCTCTGGTGTATTTGGCAATTCACGATCTTCATAGCCGAACATCTGCTTGAAGGTTAAGCTCAAGTACTCCTGATTGCCCGGAATATCCCAATCCTAGTAACCTGCTAGGCCGACTTCGAGAATTTGCTCCAGAAGACGTAATTCAATTCGCAGCATTTGGGCCCGCCGCCGCTCTTCCTCTGAGAACTTGCGTTCTGTAATATCTATCAGCACGCCCAGCATCCGCAACAGTTTTCCGGTTGCTTCGTAAACTCCGCGTCCTTTTACCGATACCCAATGAATGCTGCCATCTTGCCAGACAATTCGATATTCCACAGCATAATCGGTTTGTGTGGCGATCGCCTGCCTCAGTTGCGGTTCAACCCATTCTCGATCCTCTGGATAGACTTGACCCCGCCACTTTTCATAAGTCCAGTTCACATCACTCAGATCGGAACCAAAACAGCGAATTGCATTCTCACTAGCCAATATTTGATCGGTGATTGGGTTCCATTCCCAATAGCCAATACCAGCAAAACTCAGGGTCAGCTTGAGTTTCTCTTCACTGGCTTTGAGGGCTGCTTCTGTCCGTTGGCGTTCTGCTAGTTCTGCCTGTAGTTGCTGATACGCACTTCCCTGTTGAATGGCGATCGCTATTTGCACCGCTAGTCGATCTAACAAATCTAGTTCTACTGATTGCCAATGACGAGACGCACTACATTGGTGAGCAATTAATAATCCCCATAATTGCTCTTTGACCAAAATAGGTACTACTAGATTGGCTTTAACTTCAAATTGTTCTAGAAGCTGCAAATGACAATTGGTTAAGCCAGCCTGATAAATATCGTCGATTGCTCGTTTTTTCCCTTGATGATAGTCACTTTCGGCTCCTTGTTGAAAGCAGGTATCCAAAATTTCTTTTCCCAGAGCCACTGTCCAACCAGGAAGCACTGACTCTGCCATAATTGTGCCGCTCATATCCGGCTGAAATTGATAGATAACTACTCTATCTACTTTGAGAAACTGCCGCACTTCTGTGGCTGTGGTATGCAGAATCTCTTCTAACTTTAGAGACTGACGAATCCGTAAGGCGATCGCAGCAATCAGTTGTTGTTGTTCCTGACTTTGTTCTAACTGTCGAGTCAAATCCATCCGTTCAAGGGCATGATGAATTGCACCTTGAAGAACTTCAGATGTGAGTTTCTTTTTAACCAGATAATCTTGCACACCACTTTTCATCGCCCGGACAGCAGTAATTTCATCCCCTTGTCCTGTCAGCATAATCACAGCAGTTTGAGTATTGCTATGGCATTCCCGAAACTGCTGAATAAACTTCAGCCCATCACCATCAGGCAACGCAAAATCCAGCAAAATGATATCTGGTATCTCCTGTTGACACCATTTGAGTGCTGGCGTTCCCGTCTCAAACTCTAAAAAGTGGTAAGTATACAGGCTGTCTTGCTTCAAAAAGCGACGATATACTCAATGCGTTGGCTTCTCGTCTTGATAAACACGCTTTGGTTGAGCGCCAAACTCAAGCAAAGCTAGACGACCTGAGAATGAATATTGCTCACTCATTATCTCACGAACTGAATACGCCTTTAAATGGTATTCTCGGTATGTCACACTTGTTAATACAAAATTGTGAGTTCATGCCTGACTCTGAAGAGGTTGAAATTGCTGAATTAATTTACAAATCCGCGAATCGCTTGAATGCACTAGTTCAAAGATTTTTATTATATAGTAATCTGGAATTAATCACTAAAAGTCTCGAAAAAACTCGTCAATTCAAAGAAAAAAAAGATAGATGTTTGGCTGAAAAGATTATTATTGAAATAGCTTTTAAAAAAGCTAAAGAAAACTGTAGATCAAAAGATTTAAAATTAGAGATCCAAGAATCTACAGTACAATTGTCAGAAGAAAATTTGAGTATTCTGATTGAAGAATTACTGGATAACTCTTTCAAATTTTCTTTACCAAGCAGCAAAATTCAAATTCTAAGTAAGATAGAAGGTAGCAAATTTAATTTATATGTAATTGACAATGGCAAAGGAATGAAAATTGAAGAGATTAGTAAAATTGGAGCTTTTGTACAATTTAATCGAAAGTTATGGGAGCAACAAGGCTCTGGCTTAGGACTGGCTATTGTTCAGCATATAGTTAAATTATATGGTGGTGAATTTACAATCGATAGCATTCCTGAGAAAGGAACTATTGTAAGTGTTAGTTTGCCTTGCTAGTACAGTACGGCGTAAATAAACCACCCATTCAAAACCAATGTAAATGCTTACGCTGTATTAATTTTGAATGCGTGAATTTTGAATTTTGAATTCCGCCTTGCAGTACTAGGGTGTACTTGCCAATATAATCACAATAAAATAGCCAAGTTATTATTCAGTGGTTTGAAGTGCGTTTTTTTAACACCAGATTTGCACAACATGACCTTTCAACTGTTGTCCTAACCAAGGTGTATTTTGTGAAAGTGTATAAAGACTTTTCCGTTCGACTTTCCAAGTTTGCTGGGGATCAAATAAAGTAAGTTCCGCTAGTTGATGAGGTACGATCGCACTTACTTTTTCCCCCAAACACTCTGCTGGATTGGTACTCAATGCCCGCCATAATTCTAAAGCTGTAAATTCCTCAGTTTCAACGAGATATTGCCATAAAAGAGGTAGTGCTAATTCTAAACCAATTGCTCCTGGAGGCGCTTCGGCAAAGGCTTGGACTTTTTCTTCGTAGCTGTAGGGTGTGTGATCGATCGCGATCGCATCGATTACACCCGCACGTACCCCTGTACGTAACGCCGCCATATCACTGGGATTACCTAAAGGCGGATCTAAATGCAAGCTGCTGTGATAACTCTTAACTGCTTTTGTATCAAGTAAAAGGTGCATCCAGGTGGTGCTGGCGGTGATGGGTAAACCAGCCGCTTTCGCTGAAGCAATTAATTCCACGCTGCGAGCTGTGGAAACACGCATGATATGAACTGGTGTGCCGATGGTTGCAACCAATTCAAGCATAGCTGCGATCGCAGTTGTTTCAGCGCTGGTGGGTATTGGGGGTAAACCAAAACGGAGAGCATTTGTCCCTTCTCTCATTACACCATTGGCTGTTAACTGGCGATCGCTAGGCCAAAATGCTACTGGTTTACCCAACGGCTGGAGATACTCTAACACTCTTCGCACCAGCGCCAAATTTTCTAAAGGTTTACCATCAGTAAAACCCACAACTCCAGCAGACGCTAAATCTGCCAATTCCGTCATCTGTTTCCCAGCAATATCTACAGTAATCGCACCCCAGAGATGGAGCAGGGGGAGAGGAGAAGACAAGGAAGAGGGGGAAGACAAGGGAGAAAAATTGCCCCCTTGTCCCCCTTGTCCCCTTGTCCCCCCTCTTTTCTTCTGCAACTGTGCCACAAGCGCAGGGTTATCAATAACTGGGGATGTATCGGGTAAAATGCTAACTCTAGTAAAGCCGCCAGCAGCAGCAGCTTGTAAGAAAGACGAAAGGGTTTCCCGTTCTTCAAAGCCAGGTTCGCCAGAGTGGCTGTACAAATCGACTAACCCAGGGCCGAGAACTAATCCCTGACAATCTCTGATTTGAGTATCGGCACTGATGTCAGAAATGTGCGAAGCCACTTCTCGGATATAACCATCAGCAATCAGTACATCAAAGAGTTCGTCGATTTCAGAAACAGGATCAATTACTCGTACTTTTTGCAGCAGTTCAGTCATAAAAGTTTTAGTTATGAGTTAGGAGTTAAGTAGGTAGGCATAATTAAACATAAAGTAAAATCTTAGTTCGTAGTGAGCGATTCATCGCTCAAAGAAAGGATTATAGGACTAAAGTCCTTACTACAAACTTTAATTTATTTACGTCTAGCTACTTATAGTTATTTGTTTTTTAGTCATTGCTTCTAACTTTATTCCTCACTCCTCACTCCTCACTTTTTCTAACTCCTTCTTACTCAGAACTCAGCACGGGCTAAACGCCCCGCTGACGCTAACAGCACTCACAACGCTCCTGCTGCTGTTTTATCTAGTACACCTCCACCAAAGTGATAAGTGATATTCATTGCTTGCAGTACTGGTAAACCATCGATTCCAGCAGGGTAGTCGATAACACTGACTGCACCATTACCCTGACGAAAACTCCAGAAGTTTTCCAGCGATAAACCCAGAATGTGACAAAGCAAGGTTTTGTTAGTAGCGTCATGAGCTACTACTAATACAGTTTTGAATTGATTATTTGATGCTGCTTGCAGAATTGATTGCCAAGCTACAACGCTGCGCTCCCACACCTGTTGTAAATTTTCCCCTTCAGGCATTTGCACTTGCGTTGGTATCAGCCGCCATCGCTGCAATTCTCCTGGAAACTCTTGCTCTATCTCTGTTTCTAATTTTCCTTCCCAGAGACCATGACTGATTTCTCTTAAACCATCTTGCAATTCTAATTTTACATTCGGATGTTGTTTTAAGATAATCTCTGCTGTTTCTTTAGGGCGCAGCATTGTGCTACTGTAAGCATTATCAATCTCTACATCTTGAAGAAATTCGCTGGCTTTTTGTGACTGTTGTCTACCGTTGTCGTTGAGGGGGACATCAATTTGTCCTTGAAACCTGGTTTGGCGATTCCAGTCGGTTTCACCGTGACGCACTAGTAACAATCGTACTCCTTGATGATCCGGTCGCAATGAAGGTAGAGTTTCTCCGGTGTGTTGCGTCTGATTTAAGGATTCTAGCTGGACTGGTTCGCCCAATCCGCCAGCAAAATTTAATACGGTGATACCACAGTTAGATTGCTGTATTGAGTGGTAGCGACTGGGAGGGATTCCTAACGCTGTGCTAATCAAAGCGCGATTGATTCCGTTATGTCCCACTATGAGAATAGTTTCGCCTTGATGTTGAGACAAAATTTCTTGCCAAAACTGCCGTGCTTGTTCGTATAAAGCAAGAACGGGAAAATGTTCTCTTGTTCCTTCTGCATCATTAAGCAGCATCCGCAGTTCGTCGGGGTGTTGATGCCAAGTGCGGTAGTCTTCAGCAAATTTCTGCTTGACTTGGGCAGTCAGCAATCCTTCCCATAAAGGTAGGTCGATTTCTAATAGCAAATCAGAAACTTGAACTACAGCAGATTTTTTAGCATGAGTAGCTAACTCACTATGGATAATATCTGCTGTGTGTTTCGCTCGTTGTAAAGGACTACTGTAAATCGTATTAAATAAGATATTGCTGAGGGCTTTGCCTACTAGACTTGCATCCTTACGACCTTTTTCGGTTAATGTTGACGCATCAGTGCGTCCTTGGATGCGCCGCTCGGTGTTATAACCGCTTTGACCGTGGCGCACAATGATGACCTTTAAAGTTTTATTTTTCAAAAGCTTCAGCCTTATTTTTACAAAAAATACTCAATTAATGCTCAAATTAATTAATTAAGTGCATAGTTGCACATTAAAAGTATATATTTATACTTATTATCAATGCTCAATATATGCTCAGATTTATCTTACTTCCTAATTACTCCAAGTAATACTCTGAGTTAAAATGACTCCTTACAGTACAAGCATTCTAGCCATCTTTGTCATCAGGGCATTCATTCTTATCTGTTAATAGTTCCATCCTTTGACTCTAGATGGTAGACTGGAGGCAATTCTAGACATGAATAGGGATATCGTGAGAGTCATTATCACTCACTATTGATAATAGATTGGGTGCGATCGCCGGAAATACGATCGAAGATGTAATCCATGAAGTCTTGTATCCAGCATTGCCAGTCGGGCGGATACCGTAACGTCGGCATGAGAAACGGTCAAAATACTTTTGAATATCAATAGCCTGCAAACAGCAGATATCCCTTGTAAATTATGACTAGTATTTCTGCATCACCAATCAAGCTGCATCGTCATCGAGAGCAATTTCCCGCTTTAGGGAATAAGGCTTATTTTAACTATGGAGGACAAGGGCCCATGCCCCAAAGGGCAATGGATGCGATCGCCCAAACTCAAGCTTACGTTCAGCAAATAGGCCCCTTTGGCAATGAGGCGTTTAGCTGGATAGCACCTCAAACTCAAGCTGCTAGAGTTGCGATCGCTTCGGAGTTAAATGCACCATCTGAAACAATTACTCTCACTCAAAATGTCACTGTTGGCTGTAATATCGCCATGTGGGGCATTGAATGGCGGGCTGGCGATCATCTACTGCTCTCAGACTGCGAACATCCAGGTGTAATTGCTACAGCACGAGAAATCTCGCGGAGATTCTCTGTAGAAGTTACCACTTGTCCCCTAAAAGCGACTTTAAATGAGGGCGACGCTGTAACCATCATTGCCCAGCACTTGCGCCCCAATACCCGCCTAGTAATATTGAGTCATGTTTTCTGGAATACCGGTCAAGTTTTACCTCTGGACAAAATTGCCGAAGTATGCAGAAATAATCATTCTGCACTATTAATAGATGCTGCCCAATCTGCTGGTTTATTGCCTTTAAACTTGACTGAATTGGGAGTAGATTTTTATGCTTTCACTGGTCATAAATGGTTATGTGGCCCTGCGGGTGCTGGCGGCTTGTATGTCCGGCCAGAAGCACGAGAAAGCCTAAAACCTACGTTTATTGGCTTGAATGGTGTTGTTGTAGATAGTCAATCTCAGCCTGTAGATTGGCTTCCCGATGGGCGACGATACGAAGTGTCTACATTAGCTTATCCGTTGTATCTTGGGTTAAAGGAAGCGATCGCAATTCATCAGCAATGGGGAACGTCACAGGAACGTTATGAGCAAATTTGTCATAACAGTGAGTACCTCTGGCGACAATTGACGGCGTTACCTGATATTAAATGTTTGCGAACTTCCCCACCTGAAAGTGGTATAGTCTCTTTTCAACTTGCAAATAATCAGCCTCAAGCTCATTTGAAGTTGGTGCAATTTTTGGACTCACAAAAAATATTAACTCGGACAATTGCCGATCCTAGCTGTATACGTGCTAGCGTCCATTACTTTACTTTAGAATCGGAAATCGACCAATTGATTGGGGCGATTCAAAATTTTTGCAAAATTAATTAAAAGTTATGAGTTGTAAGTTAGCGTGTAGAAATTATGATTTCAACTCCTAACTCATAACTCTTAACTCCTAACTATAAAAGAAAATGGAACGCCCAATCTTATACTTAGCCATAACTAACCACGGCTTTGGTCATGCTACCCGCACGGCTTCTGTAGCTGCAACAATTCAAAAGTTATGTCCAGAAATTCTGCTAATTGTGGTGAGTACTGCCCCACGCTGGCTGTTAGAGTGCTATATAGAAGGCGATTTTATCTATCGTCCTCGTGCATTTGATTTGGGTGTGGTGCAAACAGATAGTTTGACAATGGATAAAGTCGCGACTTTAGAAAAGTTGCTCGATATTCAGAAGCATCAAAATTCGCTGATTGCTTCAGAAGTGAATTTTATCCGCCAAAATCGCGTCGATCTTATTTTGGCAGATATTCCCTTCCTCGCTCCTGGGTTTGCCAAAGCTGCAAATATTCCTTGCTGGATGATGAGTAACTTTGGTTGGGACTTTATCTACCGAGATTGGGGAGGCGAATTTACCGCAGTTGCAGATTGGATCAGTGATTGGTATTCAAAGTGCGATCGCCTGTTTCGTCTTCCTTTCCACGAACCAATGCCAGCCTTTAATAATATCACAGATGTCGGCTTAACAGGCGGTTCCCCCCGTCACTCTGCTGATGATTTACGTTCTCTTTGGGGAATAACTGCACCAGTCGAAAAAACCATTTTGTTAACCTTTGGTGGGTTGGGTTTACAGCAAATTCCTTATGATAACCTAGAGCGATTTCCAGATTGGCAATTTATAGTATTCGATCAATCTGCCCCTGATTTACCTAATTTAGTGAAAATTAATGACCGCAAATACCGCCCTGTAGATTTTATGCCTATTTGTGGCCGAGTCGTCTCTAAACCTGGTTATAGTACTTTTTCGGAAGCCGCAATACTAGGAGTACCAATTGTCACTATACCGCGTGAAGACTTTGCCGAAGCAACTTTTATAGTAGAAGGCATAGCTAATTATAATCACCATCAAATTATCACCCCATCTGATTTTTTTCAAGGAACTTGGAATTTTCTCTATGAGTTACCCCAACCTTCAAGGCAATCTCAACTAATTGCTAAGGATGGTAATGAAACTATAGCTCAAGCTGTTATCAATTATTGCCAGATTAAAAGATAGTAGATAATATTCCTCAGAATAGATGAGATTGGCTAATTACTAACAAAACTTATCCCCAGGGCAAACGCATCTTCTTTACTAATAAAAACTAAAAAAGATTTCAAAAGAATATAAATAATCCTAAAAGTTGCTATAATCTATATTTAAATGCATTCGGCCCTGGCTTTTACCCAAATTACCTACTTCTCAATTCTTGACTTCAATTACTAAAACTACTGCTATATCTACTTTATACATTTTCACTCTTTTATTAAAAAAAATATGACTAATGCGTAGCCATTCGTCATTATTTAAGTGAGTTTGCTCTGAGCGCTGAACAAATTTCACAAATTGCTGTGTTTGTAAGTTTTGGACAAAACAATTATTTGTTAACGTTTCTGGTAAATATGAAACTTTGACAGTAAAAAGTTTTTCATAAGTTTTTTATTCCCTTCTATGCCAATCTGTTCAAATCCAGACTGCTCCATCAATTCTTTTGTTTTATTGCTATCAAGAATTAACAAATCAGCAGTTGTATCGCTGATTATTTCACCATTGTTTTCTCTGATCCAGAGATACTGCTTCTTAACACCTGTATCTGTTTTTGAAACTTTGACCTGATGGATTATATCTCCTGGTAATTTCTCTACCCTATCTATATGCATACCTTGAGCGCTCAGAACCAATAGACCATTCATTTTGAGATGTTCAGCGACACGCCTTAATGCTATTACATTATTTTCAATACTATTAATACTACTACATAGTAAGTATTCATTGTCGGTATTTGTATCTAAAAAAAACCAAACGCCACTATTTGAATAAGCTAGATCAAAACTCTCTTCTAGTTGCATATTAAGAACATCAGATTCGACTAATTTAATTTTATTTCCCAGTCGTTTTTTTGCTACATCTAACATTTGTTTAGAAATATCAATTCCTGTTAAGTTACAATTCGGTTTTAGTTTTAAGACTCTTTCTGCTACTAGACCTGTACCTACTCCTATCTCTAGGATATTATTAGAGTCTCTAATTATAGGAAACAGAGCTCTAACAACCTCATCGTGGTACTCAGTGTAAATATATTGAAATAATAAATCATAATAGTTTGCTGGATTGTCGGCAAATATATTCATAAAACCCTCGTCAAAGTCGGCGCTTGAAGCAAAAAAATCTTATAGGTAGATATTAATTATACTGGACTTTAGACTATTAATTTTGAGCGTGGACACGATATTTTGATTAGATGCCAATTTTAATAATAGTTGAGTCGTGTGGCGATCGCAAGAACAAGTTGTTTAATATGCTTATATAACCTCAATCTTAGTATTCCACATGACTCACTATCAAAAGTTACTCAAAATATCTACTAGTGGCAAATCTTTTCAAAACATCACCACGAAAATTGCAGCTATAGTTGCCGAATCGGGTGTTGAAACTGGTCTTTGTACTTTATTTTTGCGCCATACTTCAGCTAGTTTAGTAATCCAAGAAAATGCCGATCCTGATGTACTTGTAGATTTAGCTAACTTTATGGCAAAACTTGTGCCAGAATCAGGTAAATACATTCATGATGCCGAAGGTTCCGATGATATGCCGGCACATATTCGTACTGCACTTACCCATACTTCTGAACATATACCTATTAATCGCGGCCACTTAGTACTAGGAACTTGGCAGGGAATTTATATTTGGGAACATCGTCAACGCAGTCATTCTAGAGAACTAGTTGTGCACATTTCTGCATAGCAAATTTCTTAAATTTAGAAATCGTAGTTAAATTCTATTAGGACTTACGCAAGTGTCCTATTATTTTGTGCAGCTTGTCCAAAGTCAATAATCAATGATTCCAAAACCTTAACTTTTGGGAGACTATACTAAGTATTTTTACACTTTTGGGATTGGAAAATTCCTTTATTGATAATTAACTAGACATACACTGAGTATTTCATGTCAGTTTGTAAACTTAAAAGTTAAGTTTATTTATATAATTTTAATAACTTGTTTACTCTAATATAAAATAATAGTTATGTAACCTGCTTGGGCTATTACTATTACTATGAAGCAAGAACTAACACCAACTAATACTTTTCAGATTATTGATGAAATCCTTGCCCAGCAGTCTGTTAAATTATTGTCACTGAGTCCTAAAAAAATATTAATTACCAGCTTTGCAGAATTAGAAAATTTGATTGTGGAACAAAATAGTGACATTGAAATTATCACAAGTATTCAAAAAACTCTCGAAAGCATAGTCCGTACTCAATTGCAAAACTTCCCAGAAAACATCTTTTGGGATTTCGATTTTCTGGTAAGCAGTATGCTTAGGCAAGCTTTAAATGCAGAGGAGGGCGCTATTGCATTCTTAAAAACTTTTGGTGAAAAGATGGTTTGTCTAACAGAGATGTTCGGCAATAAAACAGAAATCCGCTTTCGTTATGTTCATGATTTTATATATGGGTTTGAGTGGGCAAGATGGGTACAAAAAGAGCCACAAAAACGCGCACATATAGAACCTTTTAGTCTGTTATTTTTAGATTATTTACTCATCAAAGGTAAGGAACTTTTACAACGTATTAAGCATGGTCAGGTCGTATCTTATAAACTGTGTGAGACGGGCTACCGCAACCCTTTCACCTTTTCTCGCGAACCAGAAGATGAATACCGTCTGCTAACTTATCTTGCTGAAGAACAACTTATTCCAGTAGCAGTATGGAACTGGAATGCTAGCCCTGTATGGAATAAACCTTTTCAGGAAATGCGGCAACAATTAGCATTAAAATTAAATATTCAACCACAGAGACGCTGATTAGTAATTAAAAATTGCTGAAGAAAATAATTATGAAAATTGCTGATTTAATTACTTGGTTTGAAGCATGGGCGAATCCTGCTTGGTGTGAAAGTTGGGATAATTGTGGCTGGCAAATTGAACCAGGAGTTTTGCAGGAAGAAACACGGGTTTTGGTATGCTTGACACCGACTTTGGCGGTAATGCAAGAAGCGATCGCAGAAAATGCTAATCTGATATTTGCCCATCACCCTTTGATTTTTAATCCTCTCAAATCTTTACGTACTGGTGAAGCGATCGCTGAAATGGTACGGTTAGCATTTAAGCATAATATTGGTATTTATACTGCTCACACGAATTTTGACCAAGTGCAAGATGGGACTGCTGACGTTTTAGCTCAGATTTTAGAACTCAAAGAAGTTACTCCCATAGAACTTACACAAGCAGGATTAGGATATGGTCGTATTGGTTTGCTAGAACCATTTCTGACATTACAGGAATTACTCGCAACCATTCAAACCCGACTTTCTCCCCCGAATTTGATTTTTTCCCCAACAGCTAATTTACAGCAAACAATTTCACGAGTTGCTGTTTTGGGTGGTTCGGGGGCTAGTTACATTTCAGCCGTTGTCAAAACAGGTGCTCAAGCTTATCTAACTTCTGACTGTAAATTCCATCAGTTTCAAGAAAGCCGCGACCGCAATCTCATTTTAATCGATGCCGGACATTACGCTACCGAACGTCCCGCTTGCGATCGCTTAGTGCAAAAATTCCAATCTTTAAACTTAGACTGGGTGCAATTAAGTCAAAAAGATGAAGATTTCCGCCAGTTTTTTGCTTGATTGCTGATGTCTCATTATATTTTATCAATGCTTTTTGAAAAAGTTGTTGTATTTTTATTCTGTTAAAATATTCGGCTTTTCAACATTGATGCTGAAAATTCCTGTGCCCTTTTATCTGTGTAATATTAAAGTATCCAAAACTCATATTGTGATATCAATCACTGATTGAGCGTAATAGTAATCACACAGTATTAATGTTTCATATCAATTAGTAAAAGAGGAAAATGTTCCACACTAGACCTAATAATTTGCTCATTCTGCCCTAATCAAGATGATTCGCACAATTATCGCATCTGCTTTCCAAACTGGATATCTGAGTGTTGAATCTGAGGGTTTACTCCAGCAGGTGCTAGCCACTAAATGCTATCAGCCAGAGGATTTGCCAGAACTCGCAACCCTATACGATGCAGTTCGCGTCGGAAAAATTAAACGAGAAGCATCCTCGTCAAACGTGCTTATAGAATTTCCTTTACCACATAAATCCTCCTAAACTTCTAGAGTAGAATTTTCTCATGGTCTTTTCCTTTACTCTTCCCTGACGCTGTTGCCTTTTTTCAGGTTTTTGCCTGAAAAACTCAAAACTATTTGGGTGTTGTTGTTGAAAAGCATCAAGGTCAGCAAGAGAATGAGTTAAGATCAGATACAAGTGGGTAAAAGTAAAGCCAAGTCCCCGGACTTCCCAGTAATGCCAATGATTAAAAGTAGGCAAATTAAACAACCGCAATCAACAATTGTTTTGGAGTATTCTTTATTACATAATGGTAAGAATGACTCAGCAGCAAATATGAACCTGGTTAGGACAGGTACCGAATTGTTTGACTTTTATAGAAGCAGACATTCCCTAGAATAAGCTGGAGGGAGATTGAGTTCATTGTTGGAGCAACCATTGATTTATGACCCAACATTATCCTGATATTTTGACAAATAGAAGCAAATCTTGGGATTGGGTTATGAAGCGCACTTGTTCTAAACGGTGAAATAAACCTCTTAAAGGTGTAATGTAATGGGGTAGAACCCAGATTTTGACAGGTTTAACTACGTTGTTTAAAAAGGCAGAAACAGTACATGCTACACCGCAAGATTTATCAACTGTGTTGCGATGGGCGCGAGGTATGTGTTTTCTTGCGGGACCAGCAACGCTGGATTGAACGCGCCCGCATCATAGACATAGAGGGAGATTTAGTGACCCTACGCTATGAAACAGAAGAAGAGGACGAAGTTTGTTCTTGGGAAGAAATGGTTCGCCTCGAGAGCATTGGTGCTGTAACGCAAAAATTGGCTTCAGTACCGCGCGGTAATGTAGAACCTCTGATGACTGAAGATTGTCCCGAAGCAGAGCGCATCCACAACCGTTACACTGACTCGAATCCAGAATAAATAGTCATTAGTCATTAGTCATTAGTCATTAGTCATTGGTCATTGGTCAAAAATGACAAAGGACAAAGGACAAAGGACAAAACAGCTAATGACTATTGGCTATCATTCAAGCCTTCAAAAGCAGGACAGTAACCTTCGAGAGTTACTTTAAAGTTATACAACGGGGAAGCTGGATTCCAACACCGCTGCCCCCTTTGATGTCGGCAAGTACCACAACAGTCTACATCTGTCCAGGTATAGCGATCGCTGTTTTGGTTGAGCAGTTCTCGTTGAGACAATCCCCTTAATACTAATTCTTCCCCTTGCCAACGAGCTTCGATTAAACCAGTATCGGCAAATTGCCGCCAACGCTGATCGGCAGTAATCACATTGGGTAGGGTGATTGTGATTACTGTTCCTAACTCTGTCAGTTCGCCTTCGTAGTTAGTCTCAGGTGCTGCTGGTTGTAAAAATGTGTCGCCGATGGGTAGTTCTACTAAGGTATCAGCCGCCGGAGAATGTACGTGGTAGCGGTTTTGCAACTCCTCTAAGCTAGTCAGGTCTGCCAAGTAAGCAGGAGAACCGTGGACAAAAACCACGTGCTGGGGTCGCAAATTATGAATTAGCTGCGTAGTACCAGGGCCATCGCTATGTTGAGCTAAGAGATAAGTTTCAAGAGTGGTGGGCGCTAAATATTCTTTGTTAACTTTTATATCAATTTTTTCTGGTAGGAGAATCAGCCAAGGCCCGGTGTCTAGTTGGCAGTGTTCGCCTAAATCAGATGTCGAGTCGGTGAGGACAATACAAGGTGACTTACCTACACTGGAACGATGTTCTGGTTGTAGACGACGCACGCGGGGACGTACCCGTTCATCCCAAAACAAAGGTTGATGGCGGGCGAAGTTCTGTACCGATGGGGGGAGATGGGGCAGCAGTTCAAGATATGCATCGCATCCAGTGGCGACAGCACCATCTACCCAGATATCTAAATCTCGTCCGGTGAAGTGGTGATGCGATCGCAAGAGCATTAATAATTCTTGACCTAATCCTAAAGCCGGGGTAGGAAGGATTACAGAACAATGGTCAGCGATCGCTCGATTAATTCGCTCGGCTAGTTGATTTTCTTGGTTGCGGCGGTGAGGATGACGGGATGTGCCATAACTACCTTCAATAATTAGCACATCCAAATCTAAACCCCGCAGTTCCTCTAAACGCAAACCTTCTACTAGTCGGGAGTTCGATAAGAAAAAGTCCCCTGTATACAGTAGCTTGTAAGTACGCTGCTGGGTGGTATAAGTCAGGAGAATTGCTACTGCTCCTGGTAAATGTCCTGCAGGAAATAATTCTGCCACCAAACCATCTTGGAATTCCACAGGCGATCGCAATGGCAAGGCATGACAAAATTGGGAAATTTTCTTAGGGTCTTCATCTACCCAATTCAGTGGTAGTAACTTGCTAGTTACCTCACTACCATAAATCGGTAACTTGGGAAAAGCTGTATGCAGCGCCAGTAAGCCTTTGGCGTGATCTGGGTGAGCGTGACTAATCAAAACTAAATCTGCTGGTAGGGGCGAACTAGTTCCACGTCCCGATTTAGTAAGCCCCTTAACCAGCGATGAAATATCCTCAAAACCACAGTCTAATAGGATGCGGTGCGGGCCCATTTTCACCAACAAACACACGCCCTCATTGTCATGCTGGACGCTATAGGGCAAACATTCTAATTCACTACCCGTTTCCGCAGCATCTACGCGAGAGGATGCCGATAGATTATCCCTCATGCTCTCCTCCCCTCAAACCTCATCGTCATGGACATATCCCAAAAGCCAAAAGTTACACAAATTTTGGTTTTGTGACTTAGGGGTAAGTTTTATCATGCGCCCCTACACCCTGAGAATACAGATTTTTGATTGGGGAGGACGCCTGCACCGAACCCGCACTGGTTCAAAAAGGTGGGCTAACCAGAAGCTATCAAACTAGGAGCTACAGCAGTTTGCCTCTGGTTTCTTTTCCCTTTACAAGTTTTGAACGCTCTTAGCCAACTCACCCTCCGGGAAGTCGAGCGAGCGTCTACAGATTTATCTCAATGTGCGGAGCCATTGCCATGATAATTATCTGAATCATAGAATCCATTCTTCGTGCCAAAAAATAAGCACGAAAGTGTAAATATAACTGTTAATCCAGCTAGAATCAGCTTTACATCCATTTGTCTGCTGCCCTTTACTCAAAGACTTTCCTATATTAATTTAGTGCTTCCGCAATCAAACGGAATCACTAGAAAATCTTTACTATGCTTATATGGATTGGGCAATAGGTAAATTTACCACAATCAGTCAAATTGTAGAACCTTTCGGTCAAGCTGTCTATCCATCTAGATGTAAAGCAATATGACAGCAGGAGCAATTTTCTACAGCCCGTAAAAATCTTCATCTAAAAATAGCATCTCCCGAACCGTACCGCTTGGCAATTAAAGAGTGCTAAAGGATTTCCAAGAAATAAATTATTCGAATAAACGTAGACGCATACCCCTACGGGGAAGCAAGCTACGCAAAGCGTCTGTCTGCGACACGCTGCGCGAACGTAGGCCGCAAACTACCACTCCAGGCGCAGAGAACACAGAGAGAATCTTTGCGTCAGTTTTGGGATATTTTTTATTTGGAAGTCCCTAATTTCGATTAAACAACCACAAAATTGTTTTCGCTGAGTGACAATCCAGTAGATAATTGTGCAAATTTTACCTGAGTAAACCCAGACGCACTGCCATCAAGGTCAAAGAACAGTCCACCTGTAGCACTGTTATAGATAAATCGTTGATTGCTTGTCGTTGCAGACGTTCCGAGGGTAAACTGACTTGTCTTAAGTGAACCTGGTGATAATCCGCCACCAAAGCCAGCAGCCGATACCTGAATCAGTTCATTAGTAGCGTTTAAGTCATAAATACTGTCAATACCTTTATTGTAATTATTGAAAACAAAGGTATCAGTACCAGTTCCTCCATAGAGGGTATCATTACCAAAGCCACCTATAAGGGTATCATTCCCACTACCACCATAGATTGTGTTTTTACCAGAGGCGCTAGAGGCAGAGATATAATCATTGCCAGCGCCACCATCGAGTAAGTTATCACCCTTTGAATTAGTAGCATTCAAGTTGTCGTCCCCAGTGCCACCATTAAGAGTGTTTTTTCCAGACGAGCGAGAGTCGTATGTGATGGAGACGTCGCGGGGTGAGTAGGGGTCGCTAGGAGTGTAATTGAAGTAGCCAGAGATGGAGAGATAATCATTGCCATCACCCCCAGAGAGCAAATTATCGCCTGTTGAACCGCCAGCACTCAAGGTATCCTTACCTGCACCGCCGTTGAGGGTGTTTTTACCAGACGAGCGAGAGTCGTAGTCTGCGTAGTTACCTCCGTCGTAGTAGCCAGAGATGGAGAGATTATCATTGCCATCGTCCCCAGAGAGCAAATTATTGCCTGTTGAACCGCTAGCACTCAAGTTATCGTCACCTACGCCACCGTTGAGAGTGTTCTTACCAGACGAGCGAGAGTTGTAGTCGTAGTCTGGGTAGCTAAAGCTTTCGTAGCCAGAAATGGAGAGATAATCATTGCCATAGCCCCCAGAAAGCAGATTATTGCCAACAAGGGAGTCAGTCCCCGTACCACCAATGAGGGTATCATTTCCCGCACCACCAATGAGGGTATCATCACCCGCACCACCTCTGAGCAAATCGTTTCCACTCAAGCCATCGATTTTATCATTACCGCCTTGACCATTAACGACATCATTTGAGTCCTCTAACCCCGTAATGTTATTGTTGAGGTCATTGAGGAAAGTTACTGTGTTCTTGATGCCCAGGCTAGTATCAGTAGAGTTGGAATCGAGGACATTAAAGCTGTCAATGATGCTATTTTGCCCGTCAAACAGGATATTACCAATTGCTGGTTTGCCTCCAGAAGCTTTCAGATTCTCTAAATTTTCTAGTTTGAAATTTTGTAGAATAACTACGGTATCAGTATTCCCCTCAAAAGTGATTTCTAGATCGTTGCCATTCTGAAGCAGCAGTAAATTTTGAGCAGTTAATCCTGCACCCTGAAATTTGATCGTGTCCACTTCAGCAATAACTGCTGCTGTCGGGTTAGTTCCTTTACCGATGCCACCAAAATCAGTGATTGTATCAGTGCCGTCGCCCAAGTCGTAAACAAATTTATCGTTGCCACCGCCACCTGTGAGAAAATCACCTCCCACACCACCAATGAGAGTATCATTCGCAGTACCACCCTGTAGTAAGTCGTAGCCGCTGGTTCCAATGATATTTGCCATAATTTTTACCTACCTGATTCCATTTTTTTAGTAATTTCAGTTCTCAATCTTGAATTTAGCGCTGTTTTCGAGCAGTGGTTGATTGAATTTGGGCAGTGGTTAATTGAATTCGGGCAACCTCCAAGAATTTACATAAAGCCATTCAATATATTTGTGATAAATAAATCAATTTATACTTAATAATGCGGGTGTCAATTAACCCTAATTCTGTCTATCCTAGTGCTGTACAGTCCAAGGTAGAAGTCAGTTTTTATCCTGGTGCATTGTAGAAGAATTGTAGGTTGGGTGAAGCAAAGCGCAACCTAACAAAGCTATGAAAATGTTGGGCTTCGTTCCTCAACCCAACCTACGTAGTATATGGTTTTTGGCGCTAACCCAAGCGTATTGTTCTATCAACAGCTTTTTACTTAGCCAATCAGTTTATTCAATTTAGTATTGGTTTGGATATGAGTATGATTTCATTTAGACCATTGATTTTGATTATAGGCACAAGTATTGGTTTACTGCCTTTGTTGTCCAACTGGTGCGTCCAAGCACAAAATCAATCACAAAACATTGAGCTAAAAATTTATAGTGAAAACGAGCAAAAACAAAGCTGTCCAAGCAAAGTGATTGTCACTGAAAAACCCCGTCCTTATCAAGAAGGTAGTTTTGCAACAGATGGCTCTATTAACCTCAGTACCTATGCTACTAATATTTCTGTTCAAGCCAGTAATAACTTTAGCGTTACATGGGTTGGGACACTCAAACCAAAATATGCTAGATGCATTGCTTCTGCTGGAATGACTAAGGTTGATGGGCAAGACTACTCTGGAAAGATTAATTATTTACGGATGCACTTTGTTAAAGGTAAAGTTTATTTCATCTTGGATTTGGCTGGTGGCTCCGATCCTAATGATTATCCCCTAGTAGTGCTAAAAAATAGTTTAAAGAATGGCAATCCTGCCTGGACTTGGGGTGGAACTGACTAGAGGTAATACTGGAGTTTGGCGATCGTTAGACCTCTTGCAAAAATCTTTGAATTACCCCTCCCCTTGTGACTACGGTGTATACACAAGTCCTAAAATCATTGCCTGGTAAGATACAAGCCTTGGTAGGCAAGGTTTTGAGTTAAGCGAACTGATTATCAATAGTGTCAGCTTATTGATAGAGTCCTAACGGAAAATCAAAGATTTTAAAAAAAATTTTCTGTTGTTTTTTGTTGATTTGATTGCCAACTCGACTTGTGTATACACAAGTCTGAAATAGCTGAGTAACCAAGGTTTTACCCCACCCTAACCCTCCCCTTATAAAGGGGAGGGAACAAAATTTTTTATTTCCCCCCAATATATCGGGGGGATTAAGGGGGGTCTATTTGACTTATGCAAGAGGTCTATTGTTGAGCAAAAGCCAAGTCACTTTCAATTAACTTGGCATTTGTTAGGTTAGCCCCACTCAAATTGCACAAGTGAAAATTTGCCCCTCTTAGGTCTGCTAGTGACAGATTAGCTCCTGTTAAATCTGCACCAGTGAGGTTGACTTCAATTAAGTTAGCACCACTGAGGTTAGCCCCCTGAAGTGAAGCTTTTTGCAAGTTTGCCTCGCTTAGGTTAGCCCTCATCAGGTATGCTTTACTTAAATCGGCTCCACTTAAATTCGCTTGACTGAGGTCTGCTGCTGTTAAATCAGCTTTACTGAGATTAGCTTGACTTAAGTTTGCCCAACTCAATGAGGCATAACTTAGGTTAATTTCACTCAGCTTCATGGTCGCAAGTACTGCACACCTCAAATTAGCATTAACAAAATTTCTTTCTCCGATTGCATAACGGCGTAAAATTTTATCAGTTGTTACTCTGTTCAAAATAGCTTTTGATGTGCCTTGATAACACCATGTAGCTTGTAATAGTTTGGCAGCAGTGTTAACAGCTATTTCATCACTAGAAGTTATAATTACACCATTGCAGCCATCCCATTGACCGTTAAGCATTAGAGCAATCTCATTAGCGGCAGTAATTGAGTCAAATAGTAAAACAGATTCTTTATGCCTTTCTAACCAGTTATTCCAACCAATTGAGATAATATTTTTCATTTCTATAAATTTTGAATTTTTTAGACGATTCCGGCTTTAACTATCTATTTTGGCTAATGACAATCAGACTGGTGTGTGTAACAACCGACCCTTATTGTGCGTGCTTAACGAACGTTTCTAAAAGTTTTCTCTTGAGAGACGCTGGGTGGGTATGTTATTACACTTAAATATGTTCTTGTTGGGTGCGTAAGCTGTTAATCGTAGCGATTAAAACTAGGAAAATGGCCAAAACCAATACGGTATTTCTAAGCATTGAGTTATCAAAATGCTTGAGTGCGTTCGTCGCAGACGTTGGCGCAGCCATCGCCACTAATGCCCAGACTATTACTCCTGCATAAGCGATGTCTCGACGCTGGATAACCATAACTGCTGCAACTGCTGTTGCTATCAATACCATGATGAGAGTCCAGATTACAGGAGAAATCCCCCAACCGTTCCACCCGTGAAAATCCAAGGCACACGCTACATTGACAATAGTCGCGACGCTAATCCAACCCAGATAAATGCTAATCGGAAAGTGAATACACCATTTTTTCAGCCGAGGCACACGCGATTTGCCAATTTCTAACTGCACATAGACAGCAATCAGGGGCAACAGAATCAAGAGCATTGCAATTACAGAAAAAGCAAAAAGCCGAGACAGAAACAGATATACCCAAATACTTTGAGCAACACAGGCGATCGCTAACAGATAACCTGTCTTACGTAAATCAGACTCATATCGTTGATTAGGTAGAGCTTGGTATACGCCAAAAGCAAACAACCCCAGGTAAATCAGCCCCCAGATCGCAAAGGCGTAATTAGCAGGGATAATCAAGACATTTTTAAACAAAGTATTGGAAATTTCCCCGATGCTAAGTCCATTGAGCGGAAAAATGTTCGATACTACGTTGATAACAAAAGCACCAAAGATTGCAGCCAAAGTAACAAGCTGCCGCCAAAGATCCCGGTAATTGCCTCTTGTGGACTGCTGCATAGGATGTTAACTCATAATCTTTTGTGGCTTTCTTTCAGCTTACATCTGAAAAGAGTGATGCATATAAGCCACAGCCATATCGAGCAAGTTAATCAGGAGTTAAACTAATTATTGACCTCACTGCTTTTAAGCTACTGTCCATGCAGCTACTTCAAACTACCGACAAAGATTTTTCTGTCAAATTCAAAACTCTTGTAAGCGATCGCCGGGAAGTTACAGTTGATGTTAGTGGGACAGTACGCGAGATTCTAGCTGATGTCAAAGTGCGTGGTGATGCCGCAGTTAAGGATTATACTAGCCGCTTCGATCGCAACCATCTCCAGTCTTTGCATTTAAGCGAAACTTTTATTGCCGAACACGCAGCACAATGTCCTGCTGATGTCTTGGCGGCGCTGGAATTTGCTGCTGAGAGGATTGTGGCTTTCCATGAAAAACAATTACCACAAGATATTGTCTACAGCGATGCAGTCGGGGTAAAACTGGGATTGAATTGGGTAGCGTTGTCGCAAGTGGGAATTTATGTACCAGGGGGACGGGCTAGCTATCCAAGTTCTTTGTTGATGAATGCCTTACCAGCCAAAATTGCTGGTGTTGAAAGAATTGTCATGACAGTACCGATGCCTGGTGGTGAGATTAATCCTGTCGTATTGGCTGCTGCTCAAGTTGCTGGTGTTACAGAAATATATGGCATTGGTGGGGCGCAAGCGATCGCAGCATTAGCTTATGGTACAGAAAGCATTGCCGCAGTAGATAAAATTGTTGGCCCTGGTAATGCTTATGTTGCGGAAGCCAAGCGTCAAGTCTTTGGCACTGTTGGCATTGATAGCATCGCTGGCCCTTCAGAAATTTTAGTGGTAGCCGACAGCCAGAACAACCCAGATTGGATTGCCTGGGATTTACTATCGCAAGCAGAACACGATCCTAGTGCCCAGTCAATCTTAATTACTGATTCCGAAATCTTCGCGCAACAAGTAATAAAGGCTGTTGAGAAAATTCTCGCCGATTTACCTACCAGAGAAGTTGCCAGTGCAAGTTGGCAAAATTATGCAGCTGTGATTCTAGTTAGCGATTTAGCCGAGAGTATACCACTGCTAAATCAACTAGCTCCAGAACATGTGGAATTGTGTGTGGATAATCCGCAACTCCTTGCCAATCAAATTAAGTGTGCCGGCAGCGTGTTTTTAGGACGCTATACTCCAGAAGCGATTGGCGATTATTTAGGAGGCCCTAACCATGTACTGCCAACTGCTCGTTCTGCCCGCTTTGCCTCTGGTTTAAGTGTCTACGACTTCCTCAAACGAATTACTTTTTTAGAATGTAACAAACAATCATTACAGACAATAGGCAAAGCAGCTGTCACCTTAGCAGAGGCAGAAGGTTTGCCAGCTCATGCAGGTAGTGTATCTGTACGCTTGCAATAATAAATCATCACCAAGATGCGATAAATTGCCGTCAAGACAAAAAACTAATTCTTGTAGAGACGGCGATTCATCGCGTCTCCTGCCTTAATCAAACAGTATTGAGAGTTGAGCTAAGAGCAGGAGGGAGTGTCTAAACTTGACATTGATTAAAAGGTTCTCGAATAAAATAGAGTGCATCGCGTTTTTGAACTTCCATACCGCCTCTATTCCAGCTTCCCCAACGAGTGATAAATTTTTTTCCATCTTGGCGACGTTCAATCGCAACAGTAAAATTATTACGGAGTTCCCGATAACATCCATCTAAATTCGTTAAGGTCAAATCCAGTGCTGAGATATTAAATTTATTCTCCCCTTTATTGACAACAAAAAATCCTTCACTGCCCCGCTCCATTAGTAATACAGTCGGACTATCAATTGCTGCTAAAACATTTTCTTTGGTATTTTTTCCCTGAGTTCCTCGTTGATGCATAATTTGGCGGAATTTGACACCATGTTTGATAAAAGCAGCATCTCTATTATCCCAATTGAGTATTAAAGGAGTGCCACTTTCTCTCGCCAAGATATATGCTGTTGCGAGGAAAGAATCAGAAGGATCGCTATAGGGGTTAATGGCATTAGAATTAATATCGCGGATCGTATCGTGGTTTCTGCCAAAAGTGACGCTACGCGGATCGTTTATGGCTGTCGGAACTCGCAGAGAACGCAAATCTCCACCAAAGCTGAAGGCATTTTTCATTGAATTGTAGAGAACAAAATCTGTGACAGCAGTAATCCAGTTATAATTTTCTGCACTGGTGTCGCTATCTGTGATTACCTCAAGATAATTCCATGCTTTGCCTTGACTTTGTCGATCCACATAGCTGATGTACTCTTTAAGAACATCTGCTGGCATATGCTTGGCAGCATCAAACCGAAATCCATCAATTCCTAAATCTAGCAGTTTTTTTAAATGAGCTTTTTGAATTTTTTTAACATTATTGGTAAATCTCAATTCAGGAAGTCCACCTAACCAACAATTAATTTCTGAATCTCTATTGCCATCACTATAATTAATGCTACAAGATTTTTTCCCTGGACGATTTAAATCCCAATTAAAGTCATTTATAGAAAGACCTGAAAATTTAGTTAAATCTTCAAAATCATCATTGCCATCTAAATTAGCCATGTGATTGAAAACAACATCAGCAATCACTTTGACCTGACAATTGTGGGCTTGATTAATAAGCTTTTTTAAATTTAAGAGTGAACCTCTACCTTCGATAACGCTGTAATCTACAGGTTGATAGCGGGCCCACCATTCTGGAGCAGGATTAGATTTTTGGGCTGGAGAAATTTGAATGTGAGAGTATCCTTGCTTCCCTATTTCACAGACAAACTTTTCAATATCAGTATACTGCTGGTCAAATGCATGAAAAATCGCAGAAGGTCTTTCTCCTGCTAATGTCTGAATTGGGTAAATACAAGTTGCGCAGATGACAACTGCACAGATGAAGATATTTTTCATCAAAGATATTATATCATGTCCGCTTGATTGCTTATTAAACCCGAAGAACCCCACCCCGCCAAAGCTGTGCTTTGTCTCCCCTCCCCGCAGGCGGGGAGGGGTTGGGGGTGGGGTTCTTTTATTATGGGTAATTTGGCGGACATGATATTACTCCTAAACCAGATTGTGTTTTACTATTAGTTTGCCAAAGAAAATTGATTTTTTATTGAGTAATATCATGTCCGCTTAGTTACTTATTAAACCTCAAGAACCCCTCCCCTTGGCAAGGAACTACGGTGTACACACAAGTCGTATTACCCCCCTTAATCCCCCCGATGTATTGGGGGGAAACTGGAAAATCTAGTTCCCTCCCCTTTCTAAGGGGAGGGTTAGAGTGGGGTAAAACCTTGGGTTTTTCAGCTATTTCAGACTTGTGTATACACCGTAGCCTTAAAAAGGGGGAAACATAAAATTTAGTTCCCTCCCCAATACATACGGGGAGGGTTAGACAGGGGTAAAACTTACGCTTAAACCTAAATGGGTTGGGGCTGTTCTTGTTAGGTCTGTATTGGACTCAGCCGAGAAACACTATAAAATCTAAAATTACAAATCCAAAATTGATTGGGCATTATTGACGCGATGGTTTCTTACCAAAGCCATAGCGCATTGTATCCATAATCCAAGTTTGGAAGTTGTCAATGTAGCTAAATATCACTGGTACTACTACCAGTGTCAACAGAGTGGAAGTTGTAAAACCGCCCATAATGGCAATTCCCATTGGTTGGCGAACTTCAGAACCCACGCCGATTCCCAATGCTAAGGGCAGAATCCCGGCGATCGTTGCGAAAGAAGTCATTAAAATTGGACGCAGACGTGATACGCCTGATTCAACGAGCGCCTGACGTTGGGTTTTGCCTTCTTGCATGTTGATGATGGTATAGTCAACTAACAGAATCGAGTTTTTAGTGACAATCCCCAACAGCAACACGATACCAATCAGGGCATATATTCCTAAGGGTTTTTGAGCAACCATCAACGCTACCAATGCCCCGCCTAAACAAAAGGGTAAGGCTGCCATAATCGATAATGGATGGAGAAAGTTGTTATACAGCAGCACCAGAATTGCATAGATACACATTAATGCCAGCCCCAATGCACCGCCAAAGCGACCAAAAATGTCTTGCATAATTTTGGCACTACCTGATGGTTGCTGTACTACTCCTGGTGGTAAGTTTTGCATTGCAGGTAGTTTATTGATTGTCTGGACTGCCTCTCCTAAAGAAAGCCCTTGCAAATTCGCTTCTACAGCTACTTGACGGGCGCGATCGTAACGATTGATGGTAGCAGGGCCGCTACCAAAGCGGATATCTGCCACTGCTATCAGGGGAACTAATCTGCCATTTTGACTGGGGACTTGTAGATTTGTGATTGTGTTGATATCAGCTCGCGCTTGCGGATCGATTTGGACGCGAATGGGGATTTGACGATCGCTTAAATTAAATTTCGCCAAGTTCGCCTCATTATCGCCGATGGTGGCAAGGGAAGCAGTCCGAGCGATCGCTTGCACTGTCACCCCCAAATCTGCTGCCCGTTGCGGGTTGGGAATTACCAAAATCTCTGGTTTGACTAAACTTGCAGTAGATGCCACTTCTACCAATCCAGCTAGCGATCGCATCTGCTTTTCTAAGGCATCAGCAGCTTGATTCAATGCTGCGGGATTTTCACTTCTGAGGACAATTGATAAACCTTTGCGACTGTCACCTGGTGACTGACTTTGAAAACTAATTCTAGCTCCTGGTATTTGCTCAAAGTTAGGACGCACTTGTTCCTCAAACTGTTTTTGGGAAATATTTCGTTTCTCTCTGGGTTTAAGATTAATCGCAAGACTAGCAGAATTGATCTCTTCTGTTGCTAGTACGCGTTCAACTACTGGATTTTGGCGGATAATATCAGTCGCTTGTGTGACTACTTTGTTAACGTCTTCTAATGTGGAACCAGGAGGTAATTCTATAGATACATTAGAAATTCCGAAATCGCCATCATCAACGAAACCTTTGGGAATCAGGGGAACCAGCGTCAGACTGGCAATAAAAAAAGCGAAAGCGATCGCTATTGTTGTCAATCTATGGCGTAACGCCCACTGTAAAAGCGATCTATAAGGTTGAAAACCTTGACGCTTTTCATCTCCAAGTTTTCTACTTCCGTTCCCACCACCTGGAAGTGTAAATTTAAAATTAAAAATTTTTATTATTCCCCCCTGCCCCTCTGCCCCCCTGCCCCCTTGCCCCTCTGCCTCCTTTAAAAGATACGCCCCCATCATCGGCGTAACCATCCGCGCGACAAGAGTTGAGAAAATTGTGGAAACGGCAACGGTAACGCCAAATGGTTGAAAAAATTGCCCCGGAATCCCACCCATAAAGGCAACGGGCAGAAACACTGCAATAATCGTGGCTGAACTGGCGATTACCGCTAATCCTACTTCGTCGGAAGAGTCAAAAGCAGCTTCCCAAGCTGACTTGCCCATAGCCATGTGGCGTTCCATGTTTTCAATTTCCACAACGGCATCATCTACCAAGTTGCCCACCGCCAGGGCTAATGCCAACAAAGTCATGTTGTTGAGGGTGTAACCAAGGGCTTGCTGCACTGCGAAGGTGGGAATTATTGACAAGGGTAAGGCAACAGCCGTAATTAATGTTGCTCGCCAGTTCCGCAAAAACACTAAAATAACCATGACCGCCAGCACCGAAGCTTGTATCAATTCATCAATGGTGCTTTGGTAGGATTGACGGACAATATCGGCTCTAGTAAAAATTAAATCCAGTTTGACATCTGGGGGAAGGGTTTTTTCTAGTTGTTTGACTGCTGCTTTCACTCCTTCTTCTACTGTCACCAGAACGCTGCCAGTACTACGTAAGACTTGAAAAGCTACTACGGGTTGATTATTCAAACGGGCGGCTTGGCGCACGTCACCAAATTTATCTTCTACAGTTCCCAGGCTAGATAAAGGTACGGAACCACCTTGTGGTAAAACGATTTCGTAGGTTTTCAAAATATCCACACTGGTGGCACTTCCTAAAGTACGGATACTTTGTTCGCTACCACCAACTTCGGCACGTCCGCCAGGTAAGTTAATATTCAAAGCGCGGATTTGGTCGTTTACCTGAGTGGCGGTGATCGCTAAAGATTGTAAGCGATCTGGATTAAGATTAATCCGAATTTCTCGGTCAACGCCACCCACACGCTGAATTTGTGCTACACCCCGAACTCCCAATAAGGCACGGCTAATAGTTTGGTCTACGAGATTGCTTAACTCTTCTACAGAACGCCGATCTGATTTAACTGCGTAGGTAATCACCGGGCCGCCGGAAAATTCTAAGCGTTCCACAATTGGATCGTTAATGTCTTGGGGTAAATCTTGGCGAATTTGAGCGATCGCATTCCGAACATCATTGGTGGCGCGATCGCTATCTGTACCCAAAACAAAGTTAATTGTCGTCTGAGAATTCCCATCGCTAATGGTGGAAATCATGTAATCGATATTACCCAACCCTGCCACAGCATCTTCAATTTTTTTCGTCACTTGAGATTCTAGTTCTGCTGGGCCTGCACCTGGTTGGCTGACTTTGATCGAAACTGTTGGTACATCAATATTTGGGTTAGTATCAATCCCCAAGGATATGAATGAGAACCAACCGACAACCGTCAAAATTAAAAATAAAACGATCGTGGGAACAGGTTTTTTTATCGACCAGGCTGAGATATTAAAAGACATTGGAAAATTTTAGATTTTAGATTTGTCATTGGTCATTTGTCATTGGTTATTTGTCATTTGTCACTTGTACTGAGCGTAGTCGTACCCCTCCGGGGAAGCAAGCTACGCGTAGCGTCTCGCAGAAAAGTATTGGTCATTGGTTATTTTTCCCTATTTTCTTCAATTTGCAACTCGAACCCGATCGCCATCTTTGAGATAGCCTGCACCATCAACGACAACGCGATCGCCTAACTGTAACCCACTCTTGATTTCTACGGTGTCGTTATTTCCAGGATCTCCTAATTCGACTTTCTGGCTGCTGACTGTATTTTCACTCGATAAGATGAATACAATTACACTTGCGTCAGCTTGGGACTGCACTGCTTTTTGTGGCACTACCATTTTCATTCCTGAGTCAGTAGTAATTGCAGCACTAGCAAACATTCCTGGTTTGAGTAAAGTCGTTGGTGGCAAGTCAATTTTTACTGTCGCCTCTCGTCTTTGATCGTTCAGCTGTGGTTGTATGTCTCTGACTCGTCCTTGCGATCGCACCCGGCGATCGACATCAGAAGTAATTTGCACCGATGCGCCAATTTTCACCTGAGTTAGTTGAGTTTCGGGCACCTTCGCCTGAAGTTCTAACTTTTCATCTCGGATAATCGAAAATAGCTTTTGTGTGCCACCAATCACCGTCCCCACCTGGGTTTGCGGCGGTACGCCAGTGACATCACCGACTCTAGCTAGTTTCTCGGCAATTACTCCTGAAACCGGCGCACGTACCACAGTTTGTCCCAATTGAGTTTGCAGTTGTTGCACTTTAGCAGCACTGCTTTTAACATCGGCTTTGGCTTTGTTGACGATCGCTTGGGCGTTATTAATATTAGCTTGGGCACTGCCGATATTAGCCTGGGCACTACGTATATTTTCTTGGGACAGGTTCACAACTTCTATGGCAGTTTTCACAGCGTAAGAACGAGTATCAAGTTCTTGTTTGCTAATCGTCCCAGAGTCAGCAAGTTGTTGATAGCGCTGATAATTTTTGGCTGCTTCCTCCAACCTCGCCTTAGCTTGAGCTAAATCGGCTTGTTTTTGCTGGACTATTGCTTTATTTGATAGCAAATCTGCCTGCTTGGATGCCAAATCAGCTTGTTTGGATGCTACATCTGCTTGTTTCGATTCCACATCTGCTTTTGCTTGGCTAATTTGGCTTTGCAGTATGGAACCATCTAACACTGCCAACACTTGCCCTTGTTTGACAAAAGCTCCTTCTTTGACATTTGCGGGGATGCTTTTAATTTGTAAACCGTTTGTTTGCGGTAGCACGGGAATTAAATCACTCGCGGCTACAGTCCCAGTAGTTTTGAGTGTACGGACAACACGGGCGGTTTCTACTGTGGCGATAGTAACTGTCATCGCTGGATTAACTTTTTTATCCGCTACCGCGCTTTGTTGACGGGATGGAAAACGATTTAATACACTCATTGCAAGTAAGGCGATCGCAATTCCTAAACCAGTACCCAAGAATAATGGCTTCAACCATGCCCTGGTCTGCTTTTGATCTGATTTGCTTAAAAAATTCCTATCTTCAGAGGTTATAGCTTCTTCCACCTCAACTTCTGAAAGACTTTCATCGCTCACATTTCACCTCTACTTGCTGTTTATGCATACCAAATCTTGGTATTTTCTTAAGAAAACTTGAAGTTTATTTACTTCGATATCAACTATGACGCATTTCATAGTGAATGTCTTTTATCTGCAACAGTATATAATACAACTTTTAAAGTAAGCAAATTTACTATCAAAGCATGGTAATAAATTTTATGTAGATTATGATACAAAAAATTCTCTCATCTCATAAAGCTACTCTATGTCACACACCATCTGTATTGAGATCACTGTCAACCAATGCCTAAATATGAAAAACTAATATAGCCAATCTAGATTTATCTAATTAGAGTCGAAAGTATTTATGTACCTTGGTAGACCAGGAAATTATTTTTTATACGTAATCAATTATTTCTCTAAAGCCTTTGTGTTGCCAGGAAGCCGTGTATTCAGGCACAGATAAAGCTAGCGTCTACAGCTACACGTGAGTTACAAAGGAGCAAACTCCATTGCCTGAAATTCCAGCAAGGGTGGCCTTGATTATGGAATTTTGAAATCAATCAAATCAATAAAAAATTGGTATTTACCAGAGTAAGCAGATATGTTCAATGCCACTGAAATTTTAATTGATGCCTTTGTAAATGAAATTCGAGACGGCTATCGCCGCACTTATGGCTGCTTTAAAAATGATTATCAGGATATTATCGCTTGGGCGGGTAACATGGCTTTGGAAAACATTGCTAATAGCGATGCCCTTTACCATAATGTTGAACACACAGTCCTAGTTGCCTTAGTGGGGCAAGAAATTTTACGTGGCAAACATATCAGGGAAGGCGGTGTTTCCAGTGAAGACTGGTTGCATTGTATTATTTCTTTAGTGTGTCACGATATTGGCTACGTTAAAGGGGTTTGTCGGCAAGACCGAGAAACAGCAAACTTATATGCCACAGGTAAAAATGGCAGAATGATTTCTGTAGCTGCTGGTGCTTCTGATGCCAGTCTGACACCTTATCATGTTGATAGAGCCAAGCTTTTCATCGATGAGCGTTTTGGAGGTCACAAATTAATCGATGCTGAGGCAATTAAGAGCAATATTGAATTGACTCGATTTCCCGTACCTGCGGCAGAAGATCATCAAGATACAAGGTGTTTTGCAGGATTAGTCCGGGCTGCTGATTTAATTGGTCAACTAAGTGACCCGCGTTACCTGAAGAAAATTACTTCTTTATTTTACGAGTTTGAAGAAACTGGTGTAAATAAAGTTTTGGGCTATAAAACCCCTGCCGATTTGCGTAACAACTACGCTAAGTTTTACTGGAATGGCGTATATCCTTATATCCAAGAAGGACTGCATTATCTATCATTGACACAACAGGGAAAACAAATTCTCGCAAATCTTTACTCAAACGTGTTTGTTGTGGAACATGAAAAACAACAAGAAGAACAGCAGCGGTATTTGGAGAAGTTAGCAGTTAAGAGTTAGGAGTTAGGAGTAGAGACGCGATTAACCCTTGTCTGTACAAAAGTTGGGAGTTGAAAATTATTAATCATGAGTTATGAATTAAGATAAAAATTTAATAACTCATAACTCCTAACTTATAACTCCTAACTACTATGGATTGGTGGCGACGACTTAAGAAAAATCCTTTAGCACGATTTGGGGCAATTTTACTGTTAATTTTCTATATAGGAGTAATTGCAGCTGATTTCGTAGCTCCTTATGACCCCTATGCTTCACAGCCTAATGGTTCGCTGCTGCCACCAACGAAGATACACTGGGTTTCTCAGTCAGGGCAGTTTACCTGGCCTTATGTTTATCCGACAACTCAGGGAGATACGAATTTAGATACAGGCGATCGCGAACTCATTGTAGACTCGAAAAAGCCTTCGCCTCTGCGTCTATTTGTCTCCGGGTCAGAATACCGATTGTTGCAGATGAGTTTGCCATTACCGCCGAAGTGGGATGAAGTCACAATTTTTGGCGGTATCCCCTTAAATTGGCATTTATTTGGCACAACAACTGGTGCAAAAGTCAACATCTTCGGCACTGATGACCAAGGCCGCGACCAATTTAGTCGCTTGCTACATGGCGGTCGCATCAGTATGTTTATCGGGATTTTTGGCATTATCATTACCTATCCCCTTGGTTTGCTGATCGGGGGAATTTCTGGCTATTTCGGCGGTGTGACTGATAGCATCATTATGCGCTTGGCAGAAGTGCTAATGACTTTCCCTAGTATTTATCTTTTGGTGACATTGGGCGCAGTCTTACCAGCAGGTTTAAGTAGTACCCAGCGCTTTTTGCTGATTGTGGTGATTACTTCGGTGATTAGCTGGGCTGGTTTAGCACGGGTGATTCGGGGACAGGTACTATCAATTAAAGAGCGAGAATTTGTTCAAGCCGCGCGGGCAATGGGCGCGAACCCAATTTATATCATTATCCGTCATGTTTTACCGCAAACGGCTAGTTATGTAATTATCTCTGCGACTCTTGCAATTCCCGGCTTTATTGGCTCAGAGGCGATATTGAGTCTCATCGGCTTGGGTATTCAACAACCAGACCCCTCTTGGGGCAATATGTTATCTCTGGCTAGCAATGCTTCAATTTTGGTGTTGCAACCTTGGCTAATTTGGCCGCCGGCTGTGCTGATTATACTCACAGTGCTGGCATTCAACTTACTCGGTGATGGGCTGAGAGATGCACTCGACCCGCGCAGTTTAAGAAGATAAGCCATCAATAATAGCAAATGGGGTCGTCGAAATAACAAATGCGAACCCCAAAGTAACAAATGCGAACTCCGTTGGGAAAGTGAAGCTTGTTCTGAAAACTTTTGATATCCTGCTATTATTGAATTTTTAAAAATTCTTTTTTTAACTTGTATTCCTAAAAGTTCTGTAATTTTTGTGCATAACTTTGCACCCACATCTCTCACATATTGTGTACTATAAAAGCCATCATTAACAATCTCTGCATACTCCTTCCCTTCCCACATCCCTAAAAAGAGCTTTTGTTCTAAGTCATTTAAGACTTGCTTATCGTTTGCAAGTAGCTTATTAATGAATGTTAATGCTTTTTGTGAATCCATTAGGTGTAAGGGAATTGGCAGAGCAAAGTTAAAATCAGTCAGTAGTGTAATACTTTACCCTACAAACCTACATTTGCCTACTTTCCCTTACAACAATTTAATCACTCAAACTCCCTACTAGCGCCTACCCATAGAGCTTATGTCTCAAGTGATGATGGTGTTATACCAAAAAAAGTTGAGGAGTTTGAAAAATGGTAACTTTTAGACAACAGCTTGTACTTGCTCTCATCGCTGCTACCAGTGCCATACTAGCTACAGTAGCGCCTGCATTAATTGAGCGGGATAAAAAATCTGCTTCAGAAGCAAAGCCTTTTGTCACCGCCACCTCTGCAATATGTGACAAAGTTCTTGCTGATAAAGTGTGTGTCGCTAATCTTACAGTGCAGGTTAATAGTAACAAACTTCAGCAAGTGACAAATCGCGATCGCCTCTTTCTCAAATCTGGAGATACTCTAAGATTATCAGACGTCTATTATTGCATACCATCTCAAACTCTACTCAATAAAGTAGAAGTCAGAGGATATTTATTTAAACATGGAGTTGAGAGTTATAAAAATGGACTTTTCACTCCTAGTAACTTCCCGATTTATGCTGCTTGTCATAATAGTGGTAACTTCCAAAAAACTTGGAAGCTTGAACCAGGACAGCACCAAGTCAGCATACCCATTATCAAGTATATTGGTAGCAACAGAATTGTTGACGGGAGTTTCTACTTTAACTTGGATGTTGGACAGTAATTTCAGTCTTCTGTTTGAAAGGGAAAGCGAGTAATAGTTTTATGGCTTACAGCGAGTTTAGTTTAGCTAAAGCAAAACAAGAGTTTAGTTTAACCACGTTAGAAAAACGCGATATTTTCGCTGCCGTTCCTGAATTAACAGCGAGTAATTTACTTGTAGAAACACTCAACTATAACCTCGATATCGCTTTAGGCAGTAATAGTGAAAAAGCTCGTTCTGAGTTAATTATTGCTCCCATCTTAGTTGATTTACGCCGACAACTACACGAAAAAGTTAGTTTATTTTCTGGAGTAGATTTCACTGTCGATAATAGCAAAGGATTAAACGGCACTTGCGATTTTATTATTACTAAATCTCCAGAAATTCTCATTTTGACAGCACCAGTAATTACAGTTGTAGAAGCCAAAAAAGAAAATATTAATGCGGGTTTTGGTCAGTGTGCAGCAGAAATGGTAGCAGCCCAAATTTTTAATCAGCAAGCTGCAACTGAGATTCAAACAATTTACGGAGCAGTCACAACTGGCAGTATTTGGCAATTCCTCAAATTACAACAACAAACATTGACCATTGATTTAAGCGAATATTATCTCAAAGATGTAAATAAAATTCTGGGGATTTTAGCCAGTGGTATTTCTCAAGAAATTTAATACCGAATTCGTGGATCTACATAAGCATTTAAAATATCAATCAAAATGCTGGCGCTGACAACGATCGCACCAAAAAAGACCAGCACTCCCTGGACTGTGGGATAATCGCGATCGGCGATCGCTTGATAAAGTCGATTAGCTAACCCAGGCCAAGAAAATGTTACCTCTGTCAAAATCGCTCCACCCAATAGAGATGCAAAAGTTAATCCCAAGACTGTAATTACTGGAATTAGGGCATTCTTTAAAGCGTGGGAGGCTAAAATCTTATTTTCACCAATACCTCTGGCTCTAGCAGCTTCTACATAATCGGCTTGCAAAGTTTGCTTTAAATTCACTCGCACAATTCGCTCAAAAATCCCACTGAGCAAAATTCCCAAAGTGAGACTTGGTAGAGCCAGATGGTGCAAAGATGCGAAAAACTGGGTAAAATTTCCACCGAGTAAGCTATCAACTGTATACAATCCAGTCACAGTAATGGGAGCGGGAAGATTGGGCGGAAAGCGGTTTGAATTGGGAAACCAACCGAGTTGGACTGAGAAAATCAACTGCAAAAGCATTCCCGCCCAAAACATGGGGAGTGCGTAGGTGATAATCCCAAATAAGCGCCCGCCGACATCAAAATATGTCCCAGGACGAGAAGCCGAAAGAGTTCCAACCGCAATTCCGACGATGAGTGCAACCGCCATACTACATACTGCTAACTCCACCGTCGCTGGGAAATATTGGCCAATGATGTCCCAAACATTCTCTCCCCGACTTAACAAAGAACTTCCCAAATCAAAGCGCAACAAATTTCCCAAATAATTGAGGTACTGTAACCATAGGGGAAGATTTAAACCGAGTTGTTTTCGCAATTCTTCTTTAGCTGCTTCTGGCGCACGTCCACCGAGAATTGCATCTGCTGGATCTCCTGGTGTTGCTCTTAATAAGAGAAATACAATCGTGATGATCGTTAATAGCTGGAGTGGCGCAAGAAGCAACCGAGAAACAATGTAATATTGTAAAGCTTTAGAACGAGACATATTTAGTTAGGAGTTAGGAGTTAAAAGTTAGGAGTTGATAATTTGCAGTTAGGAGTTGAGAGTGAGCAGTTAGGAGTTGATAATTTGCAGTTAGCAATTAGGAATTAAGATAGACAGCTAGCTTGCAAAAATTTTTTAATTACTATATTTAGTGAAGTTGAACATCTTTATTTTGCTCAGAATCACATTCATGATTTTTTGACTTTTGCAACAAGTTAAATTCCTAACTTCTAACTCCTAACTCCTAACTCCTAACTCTCAATTTATTTTTTAAGTGTCTGGTAAATCAGAATTTGGGTAGGGTTAAGTTTTACGCCATTAACACCATTTCGGGCAAATACATAGTCTTTGTTTTGCCATAAGGGAACGTAAGGTACATCAGTAGTTACTTGCGTTTGAATTTCGTTAAAAATTTTCTGACGCGCTTCGGGGTTTTGTTCTTTGCGTTGCCCATCAATCAATTTATTTATGGCTTCGTTATAGTAGAACGAACCCTGAGTTTGACTGCCTCCATCTTCGCATCCTTTAGCAGTTGAACCTTTGTCACAAGACAAAAATGGCTGGACGTAATTATCTGGATCTAAAAAGTCTGGATACCAATCAAGTAAAGCTGCTGGATACAAACCCTTGGCAATGTCTTTAAAGAAGGCAGGCCCTTCCGCTTGGGTAACTTCAAATTGCAGTATTCCATCCATTTTGACATCCACAAGAGATTTGAGTGTCTGTGCTGCCAAACTCCGAGTAGGTGAACTAGAAGGATACCAAACTTGCACTCTTGCAGGATTTTCTTTGGAGAAGCCAGCAGTAGTTAATAATTTTTTAGCTCGATCGAAGTTAGCATCGCCATATTTATCTTTGAATAATGGCACAGAAACTTTAAATGTCGTGGGAATCATGCTATAAAGCGGATCTGCTTGACCAAATAATACTCGCTCGTTTAAAAGTGGACGGTCAATTAAGGAGGCGATCGCTTGTCTTACCTCTAATTTATCTAAAGGCTTTTGATTCCGGTTTAATACCAGATAACTTACTACACTACCTTCAGCTGCGATCGCTTGCCAATCCCCTTTTTTACCACCTTCTTCCAAGCTGCGATTTTGATCTGGTTGCAGTGACAGATAAGCTACATCGATTGCACCTGTACGGAAAGCATTAAACAAATTAACCGGACTAGTTTGAATTTGGAGATTAACACCCTTGTTAACTGGTTTTTCTCCCCAATATTTATCAAACGCATCAAATCGGATGGAATCAGTACCATACTGTCCTAATTTGTAAGGGCCAGTTCCCACAAAAATATTCGGCTTGAATTTACCAGCGCCGACTTCGTAAGCTTTTGGCGAAACTGCACAAACTCCAGGAAACGCCAACAGTGAAGGAAAAGCTGCAAAGGGCTTTTTCAGCTTGATGGTTAACTCATACTCGCTTGTAGGTTTTACCGAATCTACTATATCAGCTAGTAAAAATGAGGGTTTTCCTTTATTTTCAATAAAGCGCTGAATGGTAAAGGCCATTGCTTGAGCGTTGAAGGGAGTCCCATCGTGAAAAACTACTCCCTGACGTAAGGGGATGGTATAAATTAAGCCGTCTTGACTGACTTTGGGTAATGCTGTAGCTAGTTGAGGTTTAATTTCGATGCTTCCTGGTTCGTATGTGTAGAGACGATCGCTCATATTAAACACCAAACCTAAAGCTGCTAACTCATAAGCATCAGCAGGATCGAGGGTTCTTGGCTTGGCTGTTGTACCGATAGTAATACGACCATCACCTGTAGGGGTATTTACAGCACCAGATGGCGGCGTAGTTGATTGCGGACGAGGAGCGCAACTAACAACTAAAAATAAACATAGACAGAACAAAGATAGGAATTGTGTAATCCGACCCCACCGTTTCACGGACAAGGAAAACCAGGTCATGGCGTTAATATATTTGATATCAGCGGTCAGCAATTTTACTACATTTGTGACTATTATGCTGAATCTTCACAATTTATAGTGGTTCTTGTTGCAATGGAACGCTCCGGAGCTATCTAAATCAAAAATTTGTGGCGGATACTCAACTTCATAATCAAGTTTATTGCTGTGATGCCTACAACGGGCTACGCCTATGCACTATTTGGTTACAAAAAATCATTGATGAAATACATAATTTTAAATTTAAGATTTGTTAACTATTGAAAAGTTTTTATGTAATTAAAATTTTTAACATTGGTTAAATTTGTCGTAAATTCATAGTTACTAGAAAAATAGGTCTTGTTAAGCTTTGACACTTAGCCCAAGTAGTGTAAGTTGAGATTTCACCTGTTGCTGCTTGGGAATAGACACCGATAAAGGGTTTTTTCGTCAAGATCGGCTAGATTCTCAAAAAGAAGTGTGTTTGAACATCAGCGACTAAAGCGATCGCGATATTGTTAACAGCAGATTGAAAGTCTAATAGTGAGACTAAGACCGTGAAGTATTTCTTTCTATCTGAGGGATGGGCAGTTGCAAGAGTTTGGGCATCTGATGGACTCTGGCAAATAACTGCATGGCGACGCCAACCAGATATTCAGCGAATGAATATTTGTTTAGTCGAAGAAAATGAATTGCTCTGGCTTTATCGAGTTGAAGAAGCCGTTTTAACCGTAGAAGTGAAGCCAACAACACCAGTAATTGGTAGTCAGACCATCGGCCAAGTAGTACTCAAGCGTCTGATGAGCGCCGAACAGGTAATCGAACGCCTGGGTACAGCTGAGGCAAAGTGTCAACTGCAAAATATCCACTTGGTGGTTCAGTAAATATGGGGGACTGGGGATTGGGGATTGGGGATTAGGGATTGGGGATTAGGGATTGGGGATTGGGTAATCAGCTAGCTCAAAAATGATGTTCCGGTTTATTACCTACAGCAAATTTTGGAATATTTTCCCAGTCCCCAGTCCCCAATCCCTACGTAAAGAAAAGATAAGCAAATTTCATCCTAGACGGGTATTGGTAGCGAAAAAACTTAGAGATGCTACGCGATCGCATCAATTTACACGCTTGCAAACAATTCCATCAATAGTTACACTTTTTAAAACATTCTCATTTTTGCTTGGCGATGGCTACCCTATCATAGGTAAACCTCCCGAAGCGAGTAAGCATTGCCAAAGCACCCACGCTGTCTGACTTCTTAAGACTACGCTGTGGTGATACTCTGGCTCTGGCAATAACAAAAAACAAGAGAGAGTTTTATGAGTGGCGATTTTCGTCTCTCATAACCTCAGTAAGAAAATTGCTTTGTAAACTAACTCATCGAGGAGGAGCGTAGTCGATGGGACTACCCTGGTACCGAGTACATACAGTCGTTCTGAATGATCCAGGGCGACTGATTTCTGTACACCTAATGCACACAGCCTTAGTAGCAGGCTGGGCTGGTTCGATGGCACTCTACGAACTAGCTGTTTTTGATCCTAGCGATCCAGTTCTCAACCCAATGTGGCGTCAAGGAATGTTCGTCCTGCCCTTCATGTCACGTTTGGGTGTTACTCAATCTTGGGGTGGTTGGAACGTTACTGGTGGTCCATCAACCGATCCTGGCTTCTGGTCATTTGAAGGCGTTGCTGCCGCTCACATTGTTCTTTCCGGTCTGCTGTTCCTAGCCGCCGTATGGCACTGGGTTTACTGGGATTTGGAACTCTTTAGAGATCCCCGCACTGGTGAACCCGCCTTAGACTTGCCAAAGATGTTTGGCATTCACCTGTTCTTATCTGGTCTACTTTGTTTTGGATTTGGTGCTTTTCACGTCACCGGACTATTTGGGCCGGGGATATGGGTTTCTGACGCTTATGGTGTAACTGGTGCGGCCCAGGCAGTAGCACCAGAATGGGGCCCAGATGGTTTTAACCCCTATAACCCTGGTGGTATTGCGGCTCACCACATTGCTGCTGGTGTTGTTGGTATTATTGCAGGCTTATTCCACCTGACAGTTAGACCCCCCGAACGGCTCTACAAAGCCCTACGGATGGGGAACATCGAAACAGTACTTTCTAGCAGTATTGCAGCAGTTTTCTTTGCTGCTTTCGTTGTTGCTGGTACTATGTGGTACGGTAATGCCGCCACGCCCATCGAATTGTTTGGCCCTACCCGTTATCAATGGGATCAAGGCTACTTCCGTCAAGAAATTCAGCGCCGCGTCCAAACTAACGTTGCTGAAGGTGCAACCCTCGATCAGGCTTGGTCGCAGATTCCTGAAAAATTGGCTTTCTACGATTACGTCGGTAATAGCCCCGCTAAAGGCGGTCTATTCCGTACAGGGCCAATGGTGAAGGGTGATGGCATTGCTCAGTCTTGGCAAGGTCACGCCGTATTCAAAGATTCTGAAGGGCGGGAATTGACCGTGCGTCGTCTCCCCAACTTCTTTGAAACCTTCCCAGTGATTTTGACTGATGCAGATGGAATTGTCCGCGCTGACATTCCCTTCCGTCGGGCAGAATCTAAGTATAGCTTCGAGCAATCTGGTGTTACCGTTAGTTTCTACGGTGGCGATCTGAATGGTCAGACCTTTACAGAGCCAGCTGATGTGAAGAAGTACGCCCGTAAGGCTCAAGGCGGTGAAATCTTTGAATTTGACCGGGAAACCTTGAACTCTGATGGTGTATTCCGCACCAGTCCTAGAGGTTGGTTTACCTTTGGACACGCCGTATTTGCTCTCTTGTTCTTCTTTGGTCATCTCTGGCATGGCGCTCGGACAATCTACCGAGACGTATTTGCTGGTGTTGACGCCGATCTTGAAGAGCAAGTTGAGTGGGGTCTATTCCAGAAAGTGGGCGATAAGTCAACCCGCCGGAAAGAAGCCCTTTAATTTCAGTGTTGAGTAAAGAAGTGCTGAGTTCCGAGTTAAGGCTCTGACTCAGCACGGGCTAAACGCCCCGCTTCCGCTAACAGCACTCAGCACTCAGAACTTTAATTACTGGCTGGATAAAGAGGAAATCGTAATATGGAAAGCGTTGCGTACATCTTGATTTTTACTCTGTGTATAGGTACTCTCTTCTTTGCGATCGCATTTCGCGAACCCCCTCGCTTTGAGAAACCAAAAGATAAGTAGATCCTATTCACAGATTTTTAAGCGGATTTAATCTTAATATCCGTTGCTACTAAGTATGGTGGCAACGGATATTATTGTGTTTGTCCTTTGTCATTTGTCCTTTATGTTGTTTCTCACTAATGACCAATGACCAATGACCAATGACCAATGACCAATGACCAATGACCAAT